>DAORHY010000194.1:0-7363 GCA_035438225.1 Bacteroidia bacterium | reverse complement strand
CTGCTGATCACACCAGTGATGCCGTACAGCGGGAAAGCGACGGAGCGCTCTTCTATAAAATATCCATGGGAAAAGGCAACATGCAGCCATACCGAACCCTGCTGACAGTGAAACAGCGGTGGGCTCTGGTGAATTACATCCGCACATTGTCTTCCGGAAATGGTAAGGCGAAGGCCATGCAAAATTAATATTGTTATTCCTGTAATTTAACCGGGAAAAAATCAATGAGACAATGAATACATTCTGTAAAATACTTTTCCTCCTGATTCTTATTCCATTTGGAGTTCATTCGCAGGATTTTTTATTTACAGACAATCCAGAAGTTACCGATGCATTTCGTTCCACCGTGCTTATCAATGGTCAGACCACACGAATGCCTTCTAAAAACGGGTGGGAGTTTCATATTCGCCACCGGTTTGGTGCCATTAAGGTTGACGATTCATTTTTGAAAAATTTCCTGGGAACGGATCTTGTTGCAAATATTCGTTTCAGTTTTGTTTTCCCATTGAGCGACAAAATGTTTGTTGGAGTCGGGAGGACGAAATTCGGAAAAACATACGATTTGGAAGTGAAACGCATCGTGTTTACACAAACAACAGATAACAGTATGCCGGTTTCAATCGCTGCGTATTTTAATGCGGCTTGCATGTCGGACGATTTTGCGCCAGTTCCGAAATATGCCTATTTCGGCGACGGGATTACGCCGTTTGCGTATACGTTCCGGCACAGACTATCGTATAATTCACAGCTGATTGTTTCGAGAAAATTTGGAACAAAGTTCTCGGCGATGCTCACCCCGGTTTTTATTTACCGCAACCTTGTAGCACCCGGTCAGGATAATCACACATTGAATCTGACAGCCGGACTGGCCTTCAAAACGTCCACCAATGCATCCATACTTGCTGAATACGCCTACCGGTTCAACAATGGTCCTGCCAACGGATATTATCCCCTTACACTCGGCGTGGAATTCGGAACTGTCGGACATGCATTTCAAATTGTCATAAGCTCTGTACGTGATTTACAGGAACAACAGATCTATTCTTCTGAAACTACGGATTATCTGAAAGGAGAATTCCTCTTTGGATTTAATATCCGGCGGACCTTCTGGTATAAAAAGAAAAAAGCGAATGAGCCCCCGATCCTTCAATAAAAAATTCCCTTTCCTGGTAATCATTTTCAGTGGCCTGCTGATCTGGATGAACAGCTGTACAAAAGATGAGGGCCCCTTGGTTATCAAACCACCTCCTGTTCCGGGGGATACAATGATCTCATTTGGCCTCGAGGTACAGGCAATCTTTGATGTGCATTGTGTACGGTGCCACAACCAGTCGCATCCCTTTCTGGATTTGAGGGAAGGTTTTTCATACGAAGAGTTGCTTTATTATGGAAGGCTGGCGCCTTATGTGGACACATTGATTCCTGAAAACAGCATCCTGATCGGGCGGCTGCGCGGAATTGAATATCCCATAATGCCTCCTGACGGAGACCATGTTTCGGAAGGGGCTATCGATACGATTGCAACGTGGATGCTCCAGGGAGCGAGGGAGAATTGAGGTACGGCGGTAGTCCTTAGCCTGATTGAAAAGAGAGAGAAGGCAGTAAATAAATAGTAAAACGTTTTTGCACAATAAAAATCGGCAGCCATTACTAAAAACGATTACCCGGAAAGGGAAATAAAAAAACCGGCAGGATGAGAGGTTTCCTGCCGGTTTCATTTTTTAACAATGAACAACTATCGTTGTATCATTAATTTTTGAACAATGGAGCCACATCGAACGATATAGATTCCGTTGCTGAATGACTCTGTGTTTAAAGCAACAAATGATTTTCCACTGCTTTGAACGATCAGTTGGCTAACAGGATTATAAATTTCCAGTTGTTGTCCCGAACATTCGTTCATACGGATATTTACCACGGCAGATGCAGGGTTTGGAAAGACAGAAATGGATGGTGTTGCTGTTTGGAAATCGGAAATACCTGTGTTCAGGTTGTTATTCGCAGCAAATGTCGGAGTTTGTATTACGAAATTTCCGGTTCCGTTTGGTACCCGGGCATATCCGTAATCCGTAACCTGTTGTCCGAATGTAACCTGATCTGCAAGTGCAACGGAGGCGTCAAGGAGGTAAATGTTTTCACCGCTTCCGGATAATTTAAAGTTAGTGTGGTAAGCGCCCTGGCTACTGTCTTCGTCTGCCCAGATGATAAGGTAATCATTCGCCGGGATAACAGTATTTGCAGGGATGGCCCATTTGTCAAGGTGATACCAGTTATCAGTAAGGTAATAACCGCTGATGTCAACAGGCTGTGAAGAGTTATTGTACAGCTCGATCCAGTCATCAAATTCCCCGGTACTGTCAGCAGCTGTAGCGGCATTCGAAGCCATCACTTCGTTGATAACAACTGCAGTGTTTGAAGAAATCAGCGGGGCAATGAAATAGATAAATACATTGTGTTCTGCACCAACTGGTAAATACGTAACTGTTTTAGCAGCATTGGCTGACACGGCTTCAATATAGTACCTCACCCAGTTGCCGCTGCTGTGGCCGGGAATCGTTGCCCCGTAAATTCCATCGCCAGACAAACTGTCGTTGTGGTTTCCGTCGTCGAACATTTCAATTTTACTGAAGTTGCCCACAATGCCGGTTGCGTAATAGAGATTTACGTGATCAATACCGTTGGTAGAAGAAACCGTAGCACGCACATTCACATCCTGCATGGATACGGGTTGATTCCAGGCAATGCCATTGGTGTAAAAGGGAGCATCTGCGATCTGCGGACCTGTCTGGCTGACCTCCGAGTTAGTCAGAATAAAATTTTTACGCGTGATCATGAAGTCTTTGACTTCTTCCACACCGTTGATAAAATCATTGTACGTGTAAATTTTTTTTGGATCATTCTGCACCATGGTATCGATCATGTTTTTATATCCATCGATAATCGGGTACGCTGCTGCCGTATCAAAATCCTGTTCGAGAATTGTTCGCAAATGAGCAAGGTATCGCTGACGCCATTCGGGACGGGCGAGTATTTTATTCAGTAAGGGGTAGTTGGCATTTGTTACATGGTAAAATGGGCTCCAGGAATTTGCCAGGTTTGCTTCAAAGGCGCTGTTGCCATCGTATTCCTGCGGCGTGAGACGTCCTGTTTCAATTTCGTAGTACGCATAATAGTCCATTTTTCCTTTGTATACATAGCTGTCATCATCACAGAATAGAATTTCACTGGCCAGAAACCACAATGTTCTGTCAACATCCAGAACCTCGGGAAGCAAAGTGTCGAGTCCGGCAGGAGTGCTGTTGTTAAGAACATCACAGGTGTGAACGAGATCATCCCAGGGATTCAGCTTGGTGGAAGATTTCAACTGGTAATACGACTGGTAATCCGAAGAATCCGGTCCTCGGTAGTTTAGCGCTGCAGTACCATCGCCCCATCCGCCGCCGCCACTGCTGCCTGCCGGCCTGTCGGCACGCCAGTTGGTTCCGTTATTGGACAAAAACCATTCTTTGAGAAAATCACCATTGAGTTGTTGAACCATTGGATATACACCCCAGTTGCTGCCGTTGATATACAATTTCGTAAACGCAGATTTCGCTGTGGGAATATGTTTTTTTATCTGGTGCTGGTAATATACTTCATGCAAGAATGAATGATCCTGAAAACCATTGTTCAGATTAATGATATTGTATCCCATAATGTCTTGTCCGGGTACAAAAGCATCCAGGGTGATGTTGAAGGATTTCTTTTGAGAATTGGCGACACCCGAATAGGAGGTTTGTCCTTTGAACCGGACACCAACACTGTCATAAACCAGTCCATCTACTGTCATGGTCGCCGGGATATCTGTTTTGCTGTTGTAATTTTGCTGCATGAGCGACCAGTAATTGGTCTGCGGAAAATCCAGGTAAATATTTCTGACTGTCGATTGATCAAAAAATCCCGTATTGGGCAGATCACCGGTGAGAAGCATCCGGCCATCCGGTGAAAGATGCATTTCATCGGGGAGATTCTGTCCTTTGACTGTGATTGAAAAGCTGAAACACATGAATAGAAGCGCCCTGTAACGGAAGGAGGTGATTGATTTCATTTTTAATTGTAAGTTGAATTTATACCGGTAAACTTATATAATTATTGTAAAAAGCCAAGAAATATTCGGTTAATGCAGTTCAAATTTCGGTGAAATCATGTTTTATCGGATGGATACCTCACCCTTTACCCATTGTGCAATATAAATCATAACCAATAACTCATCATTCACAATTCCTCCTCTTTCACTCATTTCAACCATCCCGGGAATTTCCCTACCTTTCTCTCGTAATTTTCGATGAAAAATATATCCATCTTCGCCTCCGGTTCCGGATCGAATGCCGAGGCAATCATCCGTTATTTTCAACATTCTGTGACACATTCTGTTGTCCGGATTTATTGCAATAAGCCTACAGCAGGAGTCATCCGGAGAGCAGAGAGTCTGGGAGTTCCGGTGTTGATTTTTAATAAAGAAGAATTTCTGGAAGGCACAAAAATTCTGACACAATTAAAAGCAGATCAATCCGATGCTATTGTTCTGGCCGGATTTCTTTGGCTCGTTCCGGAATATTTAATCCATGCTTTCCCGTCACGAATATTCAATATCCACCCTGCGCTATTACCGGATTTTGGCGGAAAAAATTTCTATGGAGAAAAGGTACACCAGGCCGTCATCGACTCAAAACTACCCATTTCAGGGATCACAATTCACGAGGTGAATGAAAAATTCGATGAAGGAAGGATTCTCTTTCAGGCAGCGTGTTACTGTGGGCCGGAAGATACGGCAGCTTCACTCGCACACAAAATCCACGCACTCGAACACAAGTATTATCCGGTTGTTCTTGAAAAGATTTTGGTCTAAACACCGGTGATTCGTACCCCTTCACCCTTATTCCCGAAATAAACCCATCCCGGTCTTCTCCCTGACAAACAAATTTAAATTGTCAAGAAAGACTGTCGCCCCCATTAAATTCAGATGATCCGGATCCCGGAAAAGTGAGTCGGGATATGGATTCGTATTCCCGTTCAGGAATACTACAGGGTGCTGGCTGATGAATTCCCGAAAAGCGTTTTTGGAGACCCCGATGGATGTACTGTCTCTGTAGTGCAGGTAACAGGAGGATTTAGGGGTAGAAAACAGGATGACATTTTTACCTGCAGCCTTTGCTTTTTCAATAATTTGTTTCAACAGAGCAATATTTTCCGGAATCAGTTCTGTCGAAAACCTGGTCAGGGTATTTTCTTTCGCACGTTCCCTGCATTGCTGATCCATGCTTCCGGGTGTAAAGAATCCATGCAGCATGGGTTTGAGATCACTGGGTTGATTTCTTTGATTTACGAGGTAGCTGATGTCTCTGTTGGTGCGGAAGAAATTACTGCGGGCCAGTAAACGATTGAAGGGTGAATCATCGTCAAGGGTATCCGTGTAGCGGTACAAAGCACGGTTGATGTATTCCAGTTTGAACCGCGTCTGATTATAGCCAAGCAATTCTTCATCTGCTCCGATGCAGATGGTCTTTAATCCGGGAATCTGGTCCATATATTTTTCAAGAAGTACTGTGCTCCAGAACAGATCCATTCCTCCGTAAGCGAAAGACACAGAACCGGGTTTGGCATTCAGGGAATCGAGTTGGGCAATGAGTGGAATCGTGTGCGAATTCCCAAGCCAGAGAATCTCCGCATTTGTTTTCTTTTTTTGAAAATTTTCCATCAGGATGTCCGCCTGCGTCTGGTAAGAAGCATATTTCCATTCCAGGAAACCGGTAACCAGGAGGAGAAAGAGTATCAGTCCTGCAATTTCCAGAAATAAGTAGCGCGGCGATTTCATGTCAGAACTGAAAATAGATAAACGATTGTTCTTCAAATACACCCAGCACCAGGATTGCAATGATTAGCAGGGCGTTGATCGTATAATGGTGAATACGCTGATTGGGTATGAGCCGGGTGAGGACTTTTTTTGTACCTGTGAAATCGGCAGCTTCAGAGCTGATCAGGATACCGATGAGTATAAAATTAATGAGAAAACTCAGTGTTGAAATCTGAGGCAAACCAATGACTCCGGTTTGAAACTGAAACAGGTGTGTAATGACATGTACCGCATCCGACCATGTGGTTGCACGGAAGAAGATCCAGGTAAAGGTCACCACAAGAAAGGTGAGAACGATACGATACGGGTGGTGACCGGACTTTTCCCTGTGGAATACACGTTCCAGGATTACATACAAGCCATGCAAAGCGCCCCAGATGACAAAATTCCAGGAAGCTCCGTGCCAGAGCCCACTGAGCGAAAAGGCGATGAGGATATTCAAAATGAAGCTGGAGGTTCCGTTCCTGTTGCCTCCGAGCGGGATGTACACATAATCCCTGAACCAACCCGAAAGGGAAATATGCCAGCGTGTCCAGAATTCCCGGAACGATGCACTGAAATAGGGGTAATTAAAATTTTCCATGAGTTTAAAACCCATGACACGTGCTGAACCGAGAGCAATGTCACAATAACCGCTGAAGTCGCAGTAAATCTGGATGGAAAAGAGCAATGTCGCCCAGATCAACGGCCAGCCACTGAAATGTTCGGGATTCTGGTACACAGCATCAACATATACCGAGAGCCGGTCGGCGATGACCATTTTTTTAAAAAGTCCCCATAGCATTCTGCGCAGGCCAGAACTCACTCTGTCGTAGTCGAAGGTGTAATGTTCACGAAACTGGTGAATGAGGTTTTGAGGACGTTCAATCGGACCGGCTACCAGCTGTGGATAAAACATCACATACAAAGCATAGATCCCCAGGTGGCGTTCTGCTTTTTGCCGGCCACGGTAAATTTCTATCGTATAACTCATGGCCTGAAAAGTGTGAAAGCTCAAACCGACCGGAAGCATGATCTCCAGGAAAGGAAACGTTACAGAATGGCCTGTGAACCCCAGCAACAGGGAAATGTTTTCATTCAAAAAATTATAATACTTGAAAAGCGCCAGCACGCCGACGTTTGCGATGATGCTCAATATCAGCAGCCACTTTTTTCGTTTTTGTGTTTTGCTCTGCTCGATCAGGATGCCGGCTGCATAATCAACGGCAATGGTAAAAAAGAGAATGAGGATGTACACCGGCCGGAAAAACATATAGAAAAAACAACTGGCCAGAAGCAGCCAGCTCCAGCGCCAACGTTGGTTCAGGAGAAAATAACCGATGGTAACTACCGGAAAAAAAATGGCGAAGGCGAGAGAATTGAAAAGCATAGTGAATCCTTGTGCAAAAAAACGAATAGTTTTGACGTGGCAAGGGTATTCCCGGACTGTAAGCATAAAAAAACATGTCCGGTGAGGAAGATTGCAACCTT
>DAORHY010000193.1:0-7393 GCA_035438225.1 Bacteroidia bacterium | reverse complement strand
AAATTCCAGGACCAGGAAATGATGTTGCCAGTTCCGGTATAAGAAGTATCAAAAATGCTGACACTGAATTCACTTGCCAGGACTGAGAAACCAAAGTAGGTTGTGCATTGCCGAGTCATTTGTACCAAAACAAATGAACAGCTGGTGTTGGTACACATTCATCCGGCTGTTGTAATATTCAGACATACAAAATAATTCCCCGAATTGCTGTAAGTATGTACCGGAGATGCCAGATTCGATGTGGAACCGTCACCAAAATCCCATGACCAGGAATTGATGGCTGCCGAACCACCGCTACTCAAATCAGTAAACAAGACAGTACCGGTGCCGCTCGTCACATTATAGGAGAAATCCGCAGTACACGGTGCAACCTGTGGACCTGCAAACACGGAATCACAGTATGTGGCTGTACATCCTCCTGAAAAACTTACGGTCAGACAAACCTGGTAAAATCCGGATGCTGCATACGTGTGCGAAGGTGATTGAAGAGTGGACGTTGCCCCGTCACCAAAGTTCCATGCCCATGCAGTCGGAATTCCACCGGTGCTGGAATCAAAAAACTGCAGAGAGTAGCCACTCGAATCCGGATTAAAACCAAAGTTAGTTCTGCATTGTGCATTTGCCCGATAACCATTCAAGGTTATCAAAGTAAGGATGATCAGAAAGGGAAAAACCAGCTTCTGCCATTTTTTTCCTGTAGCGATGGAATGATTTGTTTTCATATGAAGAGTGAATTAACGATTAATTGAACTCAAAAGTACAGGCAAGCTATGCACTGATAAAGGTGAAAAACTAAATTTCTTACTCATTTAAATAACATAAATAGTTCATTTTATTTCGTTTTTATTAATAAATATCAATTTTTAATAAAATATTTCTTACGTCAAATATTCATTATGAAATAAGCAGACAACTGGCACGTTTCAAACGAAAATCTATCTTTGCGAACCTATGAGAATTTCTTTTCGCCCGCTCTTCCAATTTGCAGTTCTCTCCTTGGCAATTTTGGCAATCCTCGCCCTGGATTCCTGCAAAAAAGAAGAGTTCAGTACAGATTCTTCTGCCAAACTTGAATTCTCGCAAGATACAGTACTTTTCGATACAGTTTTCACCCAGGTCGGCAGTGCTACAGAAGTCTTTACTGTCTATAACAGGAAAAACGAACCGCTGAAAATTACTTCGATTCGTCTCGCATCCGGATTGAATTCTCCATTCCGACTGAATGTCGATGGTGTTCCGGGACAGTCATTCAATGATGTTGAAATCGGAGCGAAAGACAGTCTGTTTATTTTTGTAGAAGTAACTGTTGATCCGAACAACCAGAACACTCCGCTCATTGTCACCGACTCAATTCTTTTTGAAACCAATGGAAACCTTCAGGATATAGACCTGGTTGCATGGGGACAGGATGCATATTTCCATCGTCCACCTCCAAACAGCGGGCCTCTCTTCTTTGTCGATTGCAATGACATCTGGAGCAAGGATAAACCCCATGTCATTTACGGTTATGCTCTGGTCGACTCCGGTTGCACATTAACCATCAATGCGGGAACTCAGGTACACAGTCATCCGGGATCCGGGATCATTGTATTGTCAGCGGCCACATTGAAAGTGAACGGAACACTGACGGAACCGGTAGTTTTCCAGGGAGACCGGCTCGGAGTTGATTTCCAGGATGTCGCAGGACAGTGGGACCGCATCTGGTTATCCAACATCACCCGTTCAAACCTCGTCAATGGCACCAGTGAAATCGGCCCCGGCAGTCGTAATTCAGAAATAAATTATGCAATTATAAAAAACGGAAACATCGGATTGCATGTAGACACGGTGTTTGCTTCCACAGGAGAAACAACCCTGCGGATTGAAAACTCAATCGTCAAAAACATGGCTGGAAATGATCTCCTTTTCCGCGGCGCGGTAATCAAAGCATTCAATTGTGTTTTTGCAAATTGTGGTTATCAGACTGCTGCAATTTTGTACGGAGGAAACTATGATTTTTACCATTGTACTTTTGCCAATTTCTGGGCGGAAGGAAACCGACAGGATCCGATACTCCTGCTGAATAATTATTATGGGAACATCGTGCGCCAGCTGAATGCTTCTTTCTACAATTCCATTGTTTACGGAAACCTCGATACAGAAATCGGTCTTGATTCATTTCCTGTTGCCACTCCGGGACGGTTCAATTTCCGCTTTGATCATGCACTATTGAAGCTCGACAACAGTTTTCCGCACAGTAACCCGACGAATTACAATGCTATCCTATCCGGCGCATCCGCTAATCCGAAATTTAAAGACATTGAAAACAATGTCTACGAAATCGATTCAACGTCTGTGGCTGTGGATGCCGGAGACGCTGCCTTCGTGAGTGCTGACCCGGTCCTGAATCTGGACCTTAAAGGGAATCCAAGACCCGTGAGTGTTATTCCTCCTCCCCGGCCAGACCTCGGCGCTTACGAGAGAAGATAATTTGTTCCACCCTGCGATCCTGTCCGATTGATTTTTCCGACTGCCTACTTCCCTCCCATCAGTTACATCAGCCGGTGCATCGCTGCCGGTAACATCATCGTGGAGCAACACGAACATTTTATCAAACAGACATACAGAAACCGTTGCCATATTTACAATTCAAACGGAATGCTTCCCCTTGTAATGCCGGTTGAACACAACGACTTGTTTAAAAAACCAATAAAGGATGTCCGGATTTCATTTGGCCAGGAATGGAAAAAAAATCACTGGAGATCGATTTGCTCTGCTTATAAAAATGCTCCGTTTTTTGAGTTCATTGAAGATGAGTTGTCAACTGCTTTCCATACGCCATCCAAGTATCTCCTGGAATTCAATACACTCCTTTTGAAATCAATCTGTGCTATCGCGAAGCTGAATCTGACGATCGGCTTTACCGAAAGTTATTCGGAAAATATTTTTCCGGAGAATGACCTCAGACATTCCTTTCATCCCAAACGACCAAGCCCATTTTCCGGTCCGGTTTATCACCAGGTTTTTGAAGACAAGCATGGCTTCATCCCCGACCTGAGTTGTCTTGATCTGCTTGTAAATGAAGGATCACTCAGACCTTAATTTCTGAATGTCAATTTTAAACGGACACTTTAAAATACCCATTCACTGGATGTTCAAATGGTAGAGGTAAGTACTCGTGCACCGCTTCTACTTCCGTTTCCGAAACTGACTGACTCTGATAAAAGCGTACGACATGCCGATCAGAGAGATAAAATCTCCGCAATCCGCATCAGATCCATCGGAAATTCTTTTTGGGAACTGACAATAACAGGGAATGGAGTATGCACCAGTTGATTATTCACAATACCAACCATTTCATTGCTCCTACCTTCCATCAATGCTTCCACTGCAGCAACTCCAAGCCTGCTGGCCAGTACGCGGTCGGCACAGCTCGGGCTTCCACCCCGTTGCATATGGCCTAGAACACTGACACGTGTATCATAGTGTGAAAAATTTTTTCTGACCTCTTCTGCGATTTTATAAGCCCCGCCGACTTCATCCCCTTCTGCTACAATGACTATCATGGACGTTTTCTTCCGGTTCCATCCGCGTTTGAGAATGTGTACAATTTGTTCCATCCGGGTTTTGGTCTCCGGAATTAAAATTGCTTCTGCACCGGAACCGATTCCACTAAGCAACGCTATCATACCTGCATCTCTGCCCATCACTTCAACAAAGAACAAGCGGTCATGGGAATCTGCTGTATCCCGGATTTTATCGATTGCCTGCACAACAGTATTCAGCGCAGTATCATAACCGATAGCTGAATCGGTTCCGTAAATATCATTGTCGATAGTTTTGGGAATACCAATTACAGAAATGGGATGCTCGCGCGTAAAAATATCTATCCCACGAAAGGAGCCGTCGCCGCCAATCACGATCAGTGAATCTATGGCATGAGCCTGCAGATTTGTTGCCGCCATCTTCCTTCCTTCTATAGTTTTAAACCGTTCGCTCCTGGCAGTCTTCAGAATTGTACCTCCCCGCTGAAGTATATTACTTACGGAATGAGAATTCAACAGCATAAACTGGTTTTCAATCAAACCTTCATACCCTCTAAGAAAGCCGATCACCTCATGGCCATAAAAAATGCTGGTCCTGGTAACGGCACGGATTGCAGCGTTCAATCCCGGGCAATCTCCGCCGGTTGTCAAAACACCAATCCGTAGCTTTTTCTTCGGCTTCGTCATGAATCTAATTTTCTTTTATGTGTTCGGTTTGAAACCCGGTCTTCTTGCTTCCGGAATACATCACATACCGCAAAAACCTGCATTCTATCGCTCCGTTAAAGAGCGGAATTTTACGGGTTGGATGCAAGCCGATTTTGTGAGAAGCTTCTTTATTCGCTGTCAATACCCAGGCCGTACATCCCGGGTATCGCTTTTTAAAAGTATCGCCGAGATTCTTATACAATAAAAATAAATCATCATCAGTAATTCGTCCGCCATAGGGTGGATTGGTTACAATCATGGAAGGTACTATTTCCGGATGAAAATCTTCGAAAGGCATTGCATACAAGTCAATATCCTTTTCCAGTCCGGCAAACCGGATATTTTCTTTTGCAAACTCGATCACCTGGAAAGATCGTTCCACACCGGAAATCCGGAAGTTCAGTTTTTCCGACTGACCGGCTTTGGCTTCTGCAATAATTTCATCCCATACATCCTGATCGAAATCATTCCATCGCTCAAAACCAAATTCACGCCTGAATATTCCGGGAGCAATATTTCTCGCCATCAATCCGGCTTCAATTAGCAGTGTACCGCTTCCGCACATCAGATCAAGGAAAGGGGATTTTTTATCCCAGCCACTCAGCAGTATCATTCCTGCAGCGAGCGCTTCATTCAAGGGAGCATCACCCTGTTGTTGCCGGTATCCTCGCTTGTGCAGGGATTCCCCTGAACTGTCCAGAGAAACCGAAGCCACATCCTGGTTCAGGTGAATGTGAATCCGGAGTTTAGGCCGCGACAATTCAACATTCGGCCGCTGCCCTGCGCGGTTTCGGAACTGATCTACAATTCCATCCTTTGCTTTCTGAGATACATACAGGGAATGTGTTAGTTTTGACTTTGTCACCACTGAATCAACGGCAAGTGTTTCATCTGCTTCCAGGTATTTATTCCATTCAATCGTACGGATGCCGTCATACAGTTCCTGTTCGCTGCCACAGGGAAAAGAACCGATAGGTTTTAAAATCCGCAAAGCTGTCCTGCACCATAGGTTGGCGCGATACATCATTCGCTGATCTCCTTCAAAAAGGACGGCACGGGTGGCTTTACGAATGTGCTTCGCACCCAGTTGGGCCAGCTCATCCGACAATATATCTTCAAAACCAAAGGAAGTTTTGGCTATCAATTCAAAATTCAGGTTGTTGCTCTTGGACACTTTCAGAATAATTAATACTAATTGAATGCACTTCTATACACGATCAGCCTTTTGTAAGCCAACCCTTTTTATAAAAAAAATAAATCTGACCGATGACAATGAGTACCATGGCAATACAAACGCCGAGGTAGCCATACGGAGAATACAATTCCGGCATGTTGAAAGGCAGCGGTTCGCCCGTTCCGGGGTTCTGACGTGCAAAATTCATCCCATACAAACCCACAATGAAAGTTAAGGGAATGAAGATGGTGGATATTATCGTGAGTACCTTCATGACCTGATTGAGCCTGTTGCTTACGGATGAATGGTAAACATCCATCAGCGAAGCCGTGACCTCCTTATAGCTTTCGACAAGATCAAGGATCTGAATGCAATGATCGTACGAATCACGGAAGAATACCTGCGTATTTTCAGTGATGTTCTGAAATCCGCTCCGCAGAATATCATTGATTTTATCCCGTTCACTCCAGACGGCCCTTCTCAGGACGATCAGTTCCCGTTTTATTTGAAGCACGCGATTCAGGGCTTCCCGGGTAGGATTCATAATGAGATGATCCTGCAGTTCATCCAGCCGTTCACCAATCTGTTCCAGGATCGGGTAAAAATTATCCAGAACAACATCCATCAAAGCATAACCCAGGTAATCCGAGCCGAACTTCCGTACAAAACCCTTTCCATGACGGATTCGGTCGCGAATAGGATCGAGCTGATCCTCGTATTTATCCTGGACACTGATCACATAGTTCTTTCCAACAAATAAACTCAGCTGATCGTTCAACAACTGGCCTTCCTTTTCCCGCATCACTCTGGATATCAGAAACAGATGATCTTTGTAATCTTCAACTTTGGGCCGTTGGTAAATATTCACAACATCCTCCATCTGCAGGCGGTGAATACCAAAGCAATCTGCCAGCTGTTCAAGAAAATGACGGTCACCAAATCCTTTGATATCAATCCAGTGAATTTTATCCGGTTGAGTAGAAAGCTGGTCCTTGATCGCAGAGATTGAATGCAATTCCAATTCCGAATAGCCGTCTATAGAATAGATAAACGATCTGATCCAACAGGTGCTTATCGTGATGTTGCACAACAGGTAGCAGACCATTACGGTTTTTGTTCTGGTGTATTGGCGACAAGCGATAAGAATTTAACCGGCTGCGCAAAAGCAGAAGCAATGGTCGCGCAGTTTGGCGAAAAGGGCTTTGATTACGCCGGTAATAGCGCAGTTGACCGCCCGTGCTGGGAGCAGGCGAGACAGTGTTATTTGGTGAACGCCAACCCTGCCGCCACCAAAAAAATGAGTGCCCTGTTTGTTTTTGAAAAAACTTTCGATTTGCGAAGCTATATGACAATAGCTTTATTGTTGCGCGCGTTGCGTATCCATCAATGGGCAAAAAACGCGCTGGTATTTGTGCCGTTGTTTGCATCGCATCATATGTTTGCATGGTCATATTTGCAGAATACGCTGCTGGGTTTTGTTGCGTTTGGTTGCTGCGCATCGCTTTCTTACTTGATCAACGATATCAGTGATCTTGAAGCGGACCGTCAGCATCGCAGCAAATATACAAGACCGTTGGCGAGTGGCGAATTATCGGTGCAGGCTGGCTTTGTGTTGGCGTTGTTATTGGCTTGTACTGCAGTGTTGTTGTCAGCGATGTTGCCATTGGGGTTTGTTTATAGCATCGCGGCTTATTTTATTGTGACAAGTTTTTATACCTTGCGACTCAAGCACATCCCAATTTTAGATGTCGCTGTTTTGGCGGGTTTGTATACCTCTCGTGTTGTCGCTGGCGGATTTTCGGCACAGGCTGAAACATCATTTTGGTTATTGGCTTTTTCCAGTTTTATTTTCTTTAGTTTGGCCATTGTGAAACGCCTGTCAGAGCTGCAGAGCATCAAAGGATCTGATCAAGAAGATGCTGTGCAATGTCGCGGTTATTGGACCAGCGATATTCCTGTGCTCACTGGACTCGGCACCGCCAGTGCC
>DAORHY010000192.1:0-7434 GCA_035438225.1 Bacteroidia bacterium | reverse complement strand
AAATTCTTTGCATACAACAATGCACGTGTCATCAATCCTGCATCCTGAACTGCGTGTTTATCATCCGTGAATGCAACCGCTCCTGCTAGCTTCATGTCGTACATTTCACTGAGATCCTTTCCTTCCAGTTTGTGGGAAAGAGCACCGGCAACATGAACTGCTACCAGTGATGAATTTGTTTTATTCAGTATAAATTCTACTTCTGATTTAGAATGTACAGGAGGGTATGTGGATGGCATACAGAGTACTCCTGTAAACCCTCCCTGCATCGCAGCCAGAGTTCCACTCATCAGATCCTCTTTAAATTCATGGCCGGGCTCCCGAAAATTTACATGAAGGTCAAACCAGCCCGGTGACAGGTATTTGTTTTTACCATTGATAACTTCACCATTTTTAATGGACAGGGTTCCGGGTGCGGCTATTTTGCTGATTATTCCATCCGTAATGAATACATCCCTGACGGTTCCGGAATCCGGAGAACCGGGATTGACAAGGGTGACTTCTTGAATCAGGATTTGCATGGCTCGTTCATATTTTATTCGTTCAGGAACGGAAGTAACGGATTAATAAAATTTCACAGGCAAGGAATACCAGTACCATGACAATACAGATTTTCCAGAGTTGCTTCCCTTCATTCATCTGGGTCAAGGCATGGGTCAGTTCTTTTCCTTCAGCATTAATAACTTCAAATCCAGCACCCGCTGTGTTACGCATCAGGGACTGTAAATCTTCCATTGAATGGCAGGATAGATCCGATTCTTTGCGGTCAAAATTAAACGAGGTTTTTGATACTATGGAATTTTCTGCTTTCAAATCGTATGTTCCACCGGTTTTAATCTGATCGTGGACAGACAGAATCATACTGTTCTCAAGCCTGCGGATTTCCGGGATAATATCAAATTTCATATCTGAGTTGACAAGGTGAAGGATGTTGTCACCAGGGAAGATACTGTCTTTATATACGATCTCCTGGTCCTTGCCGATAACGAGTGGTGCTGAAATTTCTGATGAACCGGTCAGCGCTGCTTTTAAAAAAACAGGCACAAATAAAGCATGCCGTGTAAAATTGCTGAATTCACTGCCCAGAGGAACAGCCAGGAAAAATACCTGTCCGTTTCCGTAGTTTATCATCCCTAAAAATGTATTTCCATTCTGAAGGCGCATTAGTGATTCTTCCCGGTTTTTGCTGGACTTAGAAAGTACGTAGTAGCTGGTCACCAGCGGGAGATCCGTGTTTTCCGGCAGGTTCTTATTCTTTTCAAAAACATCCCTGAACAGGATGTGTTCTTTTTCGATTTTTGTCACCTTGTCCGCAATCATACTCTTCGACAGGAATACCGGAGCACCCATAGGTTCCATCAGTTCTGAATACGATGCGAGATTAGTTTCCGGAGCCGGGATGATGAACAATTCCCCGCCCTGACGAACGTAGCGTTTCAATTCCTGGATGAGGCCGGAAGACAGATTGTCGATTTCATTCAGGATGATCAGTTGATGATTCTGAAACGATGAATAGTCAACCTGAACAGCATTTGCGTTTCTGAAAATAAAATATGGATCATTGCCAAAGAGAGCATTCAGATTCGGACTTTCTCCCTGTCCATTGATCGAAAGTATCTGAATTGAAGGACGGACATTAAATGAGAAATAAAAATTATCATCAAAAGTTACCGGATAATCCGTGATGGATAGTTCAGCGCTCTGCCAACCGGGTTCAGAAATCGTGAACGACAAATGTGCTTCAACGAGCGCATTTCCGTGAAGGGAAATGCTGGCAAGCGATTTCTGTATTCCATTGATTGTAAGTTTCAGGGGAATATTTTCTACCTCATTTTCACCGTTATTTTTTATCCGGACAACGAGGTCGTTGGCTGAATTCAGCTGGATGAAGGGGGTATTGATATAACAAGTGTCAATGAAAAGATTCTGCCGGATGCTGGCCGCCAGCGGAACGAGGTTGACCCGCAGGTTCGAATCGGCTTTAGCGCTTTCAAGTACCATCTGACTTCGCTGGAAATCTGAAAGTATGTAGGAAAGGTGTTCGCTCTCCGCATCTCCGGAGCCTGAAAAAAGGGCATCATGTTGGCGAAGCAGAATTTCATTCAATGACTTAACTGCCGGACCGGCTTGCACCCGGTCTGTTTCCAGAAGAAATTCTTCCCGGCTCAGGAGCCGTTGATGCTGTGCTTCAAAATTATTGGTCAGCAACTGGAACTGATCTGATGGCGAAAAAGCCATAGCGATGTCATGGGCTTTTTTCATGGCAACGGAAAGAAGGGGGCCTTCTTTTCCAACCGCTTCCATGCTAAATGAATTATCAATGTAAATACTGATTTTTCGTGAAGATTTTCTTTTTACGAGGGAATTCTGGGGTATGTAGGGTTGTGCAAAAGCCAATACAAGGAAGGCTACTGCCAGGAGGCGGGACAGGAGGATCAGCAGGTGTTTCAGCCTGGATTTGGATTGTGTGTCCTGCTTGATTTCGCGGAGAAAACGAACATTGGTAAACAGAACCTTTTTAAACCGGCGAAAATTGAAGAGATGGATGATTACCGGGATCGCCAGGGCGAAAAGTGCGAAAAGAAATTCAGGATAGGTAAAACGCATTGGCCCAAAGATACGGATTCAAAATTTCTCAGAAACACCAAGACCAAACAAGGCATAGTCATATTTTACCGGATCCTCCGGATCGAGTGTTCGAAGGTATGCAGTAAGCTCTGCTGCTGCCTTCCAGTCATTTTGTGATCTGTTAAGTATGCCCAGGCTGCGTGCCACCCTGCCGGAATGAACATCAAGGGGGCAGGTAAGCAGGGAAGGAGAGATGCTTTTCCACAAACCGAAGTCCACTCCTTTGTTGTCGGCCCTGATCATCCAGCGTAAAAACATATTGAGCCGCTTGGCAGCGGATCCTTTTTCAGGATCGGGAAAATGTTTTTCTGTCCGTTGGAGATGAGGAATGGAACAAAATAACGAACGCCAGTAAAGGATAGCGTTGCGCAGGTCAGTGTCATCCTCTCTTATGGCCTGTTGAACAACTGCTTCCAATCCGCCATGTTTCCTGTAGACAAACTGAAGGTGTTTGAGAAAGGCAATGCAATCTTCGCCCTGAAAAGTCCTGTGCTTGAAATTTTTAAACCTTTTTAACTCAGCACTTTTAAAATGCAGGATGAAATCATGAGGTGAGTCCTCCATCAAAGTCATCAGTAATCGCGCATTTTTCAAAATAACCGGCCGCTGACCCCAGGCGATTGTTGCTGAAAGAAAGGCAGCTATTTCAATATCTTCCTTTTTACTGTAAAGGTGTGGGATGCTGACCGGATCGGATGCAATAAATCCGGGCCTGTTGTACAAGCCGGCTTTTTCATCTAAAAATACTTTTAATTCTGCCTTGTCCGGGATTTTCACCGCTGGCAAATTAAGAGTAATCCGGAAAACTCAAATAACAAAAATGATAACAGCCAGTGAACAAAGAAAGACCAGGATCAGATCCAATATCGCATATTTAAATTTAGCAAAAATCATGGCCTTTGTTTTTAATTTACGGTTAGGTTTGAATGAATAATGGACACAGATCCCGGAAATTGGATTTTGTCCTTCACAAGGCGTTTCGCAGCACGCCTTGCTAGAGACATCAGCCCAAGCACGTTCAGGCCGAGATCGGTTGATGGCGGCGTTTATATGCTCCGCCATGAACGACTGACATTACCTGGTTCATTTGCTCCAATAATGACTTTTCATTGTCCTCAAGAACAGCAGACTCTTTTCTTTCCCCGAAAATCACGTTCAATGATTGTTTGGCTGAAACATTGGAAAGACGGTTGTGGATGATTTCCATGGTATTGGGATTACTAATTTAGTAAGACAGTGCAATTTTTCGATTAATCGGGGTTATTATTGATAGATGAAATCTTTCAACTGAAACACATCCAGGGGTTTAACGAGGTATCTGACAACACTCGGGTTCATCAGGACACTATGTTTTACTTTTTCATCCATGTCGGAAGTTGTCACAACGATTTTGCATTTGTTGCGGACGAAATCGGAGAGCTGGCTGAATTCTTCAAGAAAACGGAATCCGTTTTCGTCAGGCATATCAAGGTTCAGGAAAATCAATTCCGGGACTTCGTCAAGTCGGGTAACATTGTTCAGGAAATTAATAACTTCATTCTGATGAGGCTGTTTTTTAACCTCTTTGGCCACATGCAGGGCATTCAGGATGGTTTCGCTGATGAACAGGTCGACATCGCTGGTATCAACGATAATGACTTTGTTGAACTTAGGTTCAGGTTTGTTTTGTTTAACAACATAGTCCTGATAGGCTCTGGAAGATTTCATGGTCGTGAGGTTTAGTGTTTCAGATTAGTGACCCAAAAGTACCCCCACGATGTCCCCAAAAAAAGGGACAAAATGAAAATAAATGGACATCCAGTCTGGCCTCTTTAAAAGACCCAGGATGTCCATTTTTAGAACAATTTTAAGCTTTTGTGCTTTTCTCTATTTTGATTCTCTACTTAAGTATCTAAAAATAAGCTTATGTTTATATTTCTGTATATTAATTAGTTACAACTATTTTATACCGCATTCTTGGAGTATTTAAAAAATACCCCAATATTTACGGAATGGGACAAGGCTATTCTTTAGCAGTTGGGTCTGTTTCAACAATAATCACTACATCCTCATTTGGCTTTGAACTAATTTCAGCCAAATTGAATAGGGCGGCATCGCCGCCAAATGCATCATAATTTGAATTGGATTGAATTTTTGTCACAATAGCCTGGTCAACTTTGATTTTACTTGAACTAGGTTCGTATAGGAAACCAAGGGACATCAAGATGCTGATTAATAAGTCTAACATATTTCGCAGTTTTTTATGGGGTTTTAATACTTCAAAGCTATATCCAATCTCAACTTGCGTTTTTTAAAAAGAATGAATTCTCTTACACTGTAAGATTGCTAATCGAAAACCAGAAAAATGAATAGTCTTACTTTACTAAAAAACCTAATTCATAAATTAAAAAAGGAAGAAGTCAGATCATTATATAGGTTTTTAGAATTCAACACTGAAAGAATGGATTCGAGTCAATTAAAGAGTCAACAACTAGTTGATCTAATACTTGATAATCGAGAATATTCCCCACTTGACCTTCAGAAAACTATATATGGAAAAGAGAACCATGTCGCGTTTAATAAACTTGTGATTAGGTTATACGATAAGGTACTCGAAGTAATTACGTTGGACGTGAACCTAAATAGAGGTTACTATTCTGCAAGGGGTAAAAAGGTGTTTGAGTTGAGAAAAAAAATGATTCAAGTTGACTTGCTGATTTTAAAAGGACTTCGAGAAAATTTAAACCGAGAGTTAGATAAAATAATAGAACAGTCACTTGATTTTGAAATTTATGACATATTGATTCAGGCATTGTATTCAAAGCAGCGATTCAGTGTGGTAGATTCTAAAAGAAAGTACAATGAGAAAATAAAATCTGATATCGTACATGCTGAGAAATGTTGGGCTGCATTTAATGTTTCGCAATCCGTTTTTAATAGTATTGTAACAAAAATTAATTCTTCTGCAGGTGGATATGATTTCCAAAAAGAATTAGATCGCGCGGTAAGCCTTCTTGAAATGAAATACGAAGAAACAAAATCACCGATGATTGGATTTCATTATTTATTTTTGGCTACTGAGAAGGCACAAAAAGAATTTGATTATTCAACTGCTGGTAAATTTCTAGATAAGTTAATTCATGTGATAGAAAAAAATAAATCTGTCTACAATGATGTTCGGTATGGTTCTGCTTTATTGAATATCGCTAACAATATGATTCATTTATTAAGTTTTAAGGAAGCAAATGAATATGTTCAAAAAGCAAAGTATTTTTTTAAAGAACAACCAGTCAATATGTCAATTCTGGAGGAGATTGAATTCTATATTTGCTTTTATTCTTCCGATTTGATTCAAGCGAAATCGATAATTACAAAATTAGTTAATTCACCAAGTAGTTTTAATGTGCCACTACTTTTAAGTAAATGGAATTATCTAATGGGGTGTACTTTGTTTCTTGATAATGAATTTGAATTATGTCTGAATATTTTAAGTAACAGACCTGAAATAGAACAGGACAAAGAAGGGTGGAATTTCCAAAAAAGAATCTTGATTATTATGTCAAGAATTGAAATGAAAGATATGGATTCTGCAGACTTAAATCTTCAAAGTTTAGATAAATTTATGAAGCGAATACTGAAGTCAAAGTTTGTTAGGCCAAGATTAGTGCTAATAGTTAGAATATTAAAAAAATTAATAAATGAGAATCTTAATTTTGCATCAGTCTATGATTCGCGTAAAAAATATTTTGATTTGCTAGAGTCAAACCATAGTGATTACAGATGGGAAATAAAAAGTCCTGAGCTTATTATATTTAATGAATGGTTTAGAAGGAATGCTGAAAATAGGAAGTATAACCAAGATGAAGTGATGGATTTGTTGATAAAAAAATACAGCATTTATTAACCATTCTTTATACGGTTGTGCTGTAAAAAAAATATCATGTTCTTGTGCATGTCATCACAAGCATGAAAACTTTAGGAATTTTCGTATTTATTATTGTCGTTTTCGGATTGGTTGATTCATATGCTGATATTTTCAGGTACAAACTATTTTCAAAATCACTTTTTGTAGACTCGGCTGAAAGTAAATTCATAAATGACAAAGTAGTCAAGCTGGATTCAAGAGAAAATATTATAAAAGTATCTGCAGCATATTATTATACTAATAGAACTGAAGGTAAAACTTCGAGTTATTTTAGCTTTAAAGAAGATTATAATTTTAAATTCGATTTTACATTTTTAGATTTTGAATGGACATGCAAAATTCATTCTGAATTGAGCTACTTGTATTTTTTAGATAGCATTTGGATGAAAAATCGAGATATGCTTCTTTTGACAATACTTGGGGTTAACGGGACAAATAAAAATGTTGAGCATTCATATGGGTTAATGATTTCTACACCGCTATTAAATGAATACAATAGAACGTTAAGGAATTCAGATGGCTTAGCAATATTCAGATCGGGCGGTTTTTTAAATCCAGCTGTTTTTCAAATGTCATATGGATTACTGTGGAAAATTGATAAAAGAAATAGTTTAAATATTGCATTTGCCACAATTAGAATTGACGCAACTCCAAGATTCGAAAAGGATGAAAAAGGTTTGAGTAAATTGAATGGAAGTAACTTGCAATTTCGTTACGGCTTCAGCACTGACTTGCTATTTTCGGTTGATTTTAATTCAAAATTGAAATTGAATCATGAATCACATTTTTTTGCAAATGGTTTTGATCGGAATTCTCTTTCTCTTGTTATCTGCAATAGAATCGATTATGGGAGCCTCTAAATACCGCTCTTAATGGCCGAGAATTATTTTCTGGTATTCCCA
>DAORHY010000191.1:0-7438 GCA_035438225.1 Bacteroidia bacterium | reverse complement strand
ATTGGCTTGCCAAATTGTTCTCTTTCTTTGGAATATTTCAAAGCAGCTTCATAAGCACCCTTGGCAATTCCAATGGATAGGGCAGCAATGGAGATTCGTCCGCCATCCAGCACTTTCATGGCCTGGATAAAACCTTCACCAATTTCTCCCAAAACCTGACTTTTATGAATCCTGCAGTCTTCGAAAACCAATTCAGCGGTTTCGGAAGCTCTCATCCCGAGTTTGTTTTCCTTTTTGCCAGCTTTGAAGCCGGGCGTTCCCCTTTCTACAACAAAAGCTGTGATTCCGCGTGAATCCAGAAGATCACCGGTCCGTGCCAACACCACTGCTACATCACCGCTCTTGCCATGAGTAATCCAGTTTTTTGTTCCGTTGATGACCCAATGGTCGCCATCCTGTTTTGCAACACAACGCATCCGCAAGGCGTCGCTTCCGGTATTTGCTTCAGTAAGACCCCATGCTCCTATCCATTCACCGGTAGATAATTTACTAAGGTATTTTTGCTTTTGTTCTTCGTTTCCAAATGCCAGGATGTGGCCGGTACATAAAGAATTGTGAGCCGCCATTGATAAACCCACAGAACCACAAACCTTTGCAACTTCCACAATGGCTGTGATGTATTCGAAATAACTAAGTTCCGCTCCGCCATATTTGTGTGGCACAAGAATTCCCATCAGTCCAAGCTCGCCCATCTTCTTGAAAGTTGCCACAGGGAAAATTTGTTCCTCATCCCATTTCATCATGTCCGGACGTATGTGTGTCTCTGCGAATTTCCGGATGGTTTCCGCAATCATTGACTGGTTTTCAGTCTGCTTGAACTCCATAAATCAATTTATTAATAATTAATAAGACTAATCGTTTTTTGAGAATACTGGTTCAACACCTGCTGACCGTTCAGAAATCCCAAAGAAACCAGGAAACAAAATCCCGCTACACTTCCACCCTGTCCGCGGATGAGTTCCGCGGCAGCAGCTGCGGTTCCACCTGTTGCGAGCAAATCATCATGCACAAGCAAATTACTTCCGGCAGAAATCGCGTCCGCATGTACTTCCATTGTCGCGGAACCATACTCCAGTTTATATTCGTAAGAAACGGTTTTGTATGGAAGTTTTCCTTTTTTCCGGATCGGGATAAAGGGTACTCTGAATTTTTGCGCGAGCATTAAGCCGAAGAGAAAACCACGGCTTTCAACTCCGACAATCCCATCGATTTTCTGATCCGCGAAGGCAGTGTACATTCCATCGACAATGTCTTTACACAGATCAACATCGAGGAGAATTGGTGTAATGTCTTTAAACAGAATTCCCGGCTTTGGAAAATCAGGAACATCACGGATCACTATACGCAGACGTTCCTGCAATTGTGTAGATACCGGTTGAATGGTTTGTGACATCAGAAAATCAGAATTGTAAAATTTTGCATCTGGAAAGAGAAATTCCATTGCGATTTTCCTGTAAAAAGAATCAAACAGAAAAAAAGCTCAGGAGCAACTCAATCCCTGAATTTTAAGTAAGGCGCAAGTTTACGGAAGTTTTCCTCAGTTATCAAGGGAACTGAGCGGAAGTCGGCCAGGCTCTGAAAAGCACCATGTTGATCCCTGTAATTTACAATTATCCTGGCGAGCTTATAGCCCACATAGGGATGTAATTTCAATTCATCCCATGCAATAGTGTTAATAAGCAAGGGTTTAGAAGGTACGCTATCCGAAAGAAAAATATTTGGGGAGATGGCAGCAAACAAACTATCCGTAAAACCCCACACTTCATGTAACTGATCAATGGAACTAAACCCACCGAGTTTAAATCGATAAGCCAGGATACGGTGTGTGAATCCCGGTCCGATTCCCGGGAGCTTTAGAATTTCCAGAGAATCAGCATTCGCAAGATCTACACGAAGTACTTCCTTGTTTGCTTCTTTCCTGTTTTTTTTCGCAGAAAAATAAGTTGACGAATCCGGCAAATTGATGAACGGCTCCAATCGATTGTAATCCTTCAGTTTTACTCCATATACTTTTTTCAAATCCTCCTTCCTCCTGAATTTACCACCACGGGAAACGAAATTTACAATTGTAGCCGACTGCTTTGCACTCAATCCCAATTTTTCCAAATCTTCCTTTTCAGTTGTATTCGGATCAAAGACAAAAAGTATGGGCTGAGGACGTTGAATGTTATTTCGCGGGTAGTTATCAACTGAAGTTCCGGCAGTAAAGGTATTTCCCGAATCTTCCGGAAGCAATCGTTCAAACTCTGCTTCGAAATTTGCCGGATCAACAGGCTCTCTGTGAACAGGAAAAAAATGCAAACCATAAAGTGCAATGCATTGCACGATTAAAATAAAAATGAAAACCATCAATCCGTTTCTCTCCCGTTTTGAAAAAGTAAAATAATCTGTCCAGACAGGATCGAGTATTCTTTTTTTCTTTTTCAATTTTATTTTTTCCGGAAGATTTGGGATGTTGTCTTGCAAACTAATCAAGATTATCCAAGAACTGCAACCAATATAAGCGGGTGATTATTTTCACCTTAGATCAGACAGAATCATTTCTTTAAAATCTTTATCTTGGAAAAAAATATTTTTCACATGCCGATAAACCCGGTACCCGAAATTAAAATGCTTCCGGAAAAGAAACTGGTTGGGATGCACAAGACTTTGTCTTATGAAAATTACACGGTTACCGAACTTTGGCAGAGGTTTATGCCTTTGCGTAATTCCATTGCAAACAGAATTGGAGAGGAGCAATATTCAGTCGCTGTGTTTCCTTTGAATTTTCACTCTCAATTCGATCCAAAAAAAGAATTTGAACGATGGGCAACTGTCGAGGTTGAGAATTTTGAAAATGTCCACGAAGACATGGAGACATTTATTTTACCATCTGGTATGTACGCGGTATTTACTTACAAAGGTGATGCGAAAAATGCAGCCGAGGCTTTTCAGTATATTTTCAATTCATATTTGCCTCAATCAGAATTTCACCTTGACGACCGGCCTCATTTTGAAATTCTCGGGAGTAAGTACAGACAAAATCATACGGATTCGGAGGAGGAGATTTGGGTACCTGTTGGATTAAAATAATTTCAGAAAAGCATCTACTATATCAAACCTCCACCCCACAACTCTTCAATTGCTTCCTCACCACTTCCAGTCCTTGCAAAAAAGTAACCGGCTTAAAACCCAAGTCACGCTCCGCTTTCTGAATAATAAATCCGGTTACGGGTGGTCGTTTAGCAGGCTGGTTGAGTGAGGCGGAAGAAATCGGGTTGATGTATTGCTGATCGAGTCCGAAATATCCGGAGACAATACGCACCATATCGAGAATACACATCACTTCCCTGCCGGAGACATGAAAAATTCCTTTTGCTTTTCTCAGCGAAGCTTCGATACATGCATCCGCGAGGTCTTCCGCCAGTGTGGGTGAACGGTACTGGTCGTTGATGACTTTGATGGTTTTCTTATCAAGTAAAGAATTGATGGTCCACAAGACAACATTGCTTCTGCTGTTATCATCCACTACACCATAAATGATAATGGTGCGCAAGATTGCCCAGGACAAATTACTCGCGGCGAGTCTTTTCTCCGCCTCATATTTCGTCATCGCGTAATAACTCTGCGGATTCGGAACATCTGTTTCAACGTAGGGTCCGTTTTCGCCGTCAAAGACAAAATCAGTTGATAGATGAACCAGATGTGTTCCGTATTTTGTGCTCGCTTCAATCAGGTTTTCGACAGCGGTAACATTCAGCTGCCAGGCTTCCTCTTTGCGGTTCTCGCAGGCATCCACATTGGTTAAAGCAGCAGTATTGATTACCGCATCCGGACGGTATTTTTCGAAAACTTGCAGGACCTGCTCTTTGTCACAAATATCCAGCTCTTCATACACATAGCCTTCCTTCACTTTCATTCTGTTCGCGCCTTTCGATGTACTAATACAGCGAACATCACTTCTTCCAAGAAGCGCATAAATAATTTTTTGCCCCAACAAACCGTTGCTTCCGGTTACCAGAATTGTTTTCAAACCAAAAGGAAATTAATTGTTGATTAGAATTTCTTTAAAACGCATCACCTGTTCCTGTGTGCCCAGCACAAACAGCTTCGCATCCGGCATCATGATCGTTTCCGGCGGAGGGTTGATGACATAATCACCATCCGCGGTTTTAAATCCAATGATATTCGCGCCGGTTTTATTGCGGATCTCCAGATCACGAATGGATTTGTTACGCATATTTTCCGGCAGCGAACTGAAATTTATTTCTTCCAGACGGATATTGATCCGTCCGGTGATGTGATCAATGAATTCAAGCACATCCGGCTTGGTCACCAGCGCTGCCATGTGCGTTCCACCAATTTTATCCGGCATGATGACATTGTCGGCACCGGCACGTTTCAGTTTATGTTCGGATCCATCCTCCGAAGCACGGGAGATAATTTTCAACTTTGGATTGCGGTCCCTTGCCGTCAGTACAACAAAGACATTCGCAGCATCACTCGGCAAAGCGGTAATCAGCGCTTTTGCAGTATCGATGCCGGCCTGAATTAAAATCTCGTCTTTCGTCGCATCCCCTTCAATGAACAGGATATTGTCATCTTCACGCATCTTTGCCACCAGCTCAGGGCTTGCTTCGATCGCAACGAACTTTTCATTCCCGGATCTTAGCTGCTCACATGCCTGCTTACCGTTTCTCCCGAAACCGCAAACGATCACATGATTTTTTAGTTTTTGAATCTCTTTGTCCACGCGATAGTGTCTGAAATAGGTTTGAAACTCTCCTTCAATAATGTAACGGGTGATTACTGAAACGGCATAAGCAAAAGTACCGATACTAAAAATAATAAGAAATGAAGTAAATATTTTTCCCGCAGTATCCAGCTGTTTCACTTCCTGGTATCCCACCGTAGCAACGGTAATCACCGTCATAAAAATGGAGTCCAGTAAGGAATATTCTTCAATGAAATAGAAACCAACAATTCCGATGAGCAATACAAGCAAAATCATGAAGACAGCATAGTAAAGCTTCTTAAAATACCTGAAATTGGTGAGAATGTTTTGGAAATCGAAGGATTCCATAGGTTCCGTAAATGTAAAATTCTGATCGCAACCGATTCTAGCAGAAATAAATAATTTCTAACAAACAAGGATGATGAACTCCCTTCAAGCATCAGTGATGAGCATGCTTAAATCCTTGCCGGACTAAGACTTTCAATTAAAAAAGCACAAATTCAGGCATTTAAACAGGCATAAAATTACTTTTCGCCGAATCATTCTTTGACTCCAAACAAAGTGCTTTTCCAGACTCCTCTTCCGTGTGTGCCTATATACAGCTCCTGTGTCTGATGCAGAATATCAAGATCTGAAACCATCACGCGCGGAAGCCCGGTATTAAAAGATTTCCAGGCGTTGAGTTTATCCCTTGTCACAAATACACCGATGTGGGTGCCGATATAAACGGTATGAGCGAGGTCTGTGTCAAACAGAATTGCATTGACATCTGCATCGGATGGAAGTCCGGATGAAAAATTTACCCAGCAATTCGCTCCTTCTCCTCCGCTTTTTGTTTTCATGATTTTGAACTCCCAGCCACCTCTGAATCCAACAAGGAGTGTATTGCCATCGTCCGGCTGAACGGCAAGTGAAGTAATTTGAGAATAACTCACCCCTTTTAATCCCGGAGTAATATCCATCCATGAATTTCCTCCATCTTTTGTCTTAAACAGGCGCTCTTCCGGTTTTGGGGTCCAGGCAGGGCTTGAGAAAGCCGCATAGATACACAGCGTATCCGAAGGCGAAACCGCCAGGGCAATCAATGTTGCGTTCTGATCCGGTTGTTTAAAAGCTGAAATGGCTGACCAGACCTCACCGCTGTTCCTGCTTTTATAAACATTATGATAACCGGTGTATAGTACATCCGGGTGAACGGGATCCAAAAGAAAAGGTCTGAGATAATGGGCTTTCTCCCGACGGGAGGCAGCGATGTTTCTTGACCATGTTATCCCACCATCTTCCGAGCGTGCCGTAAGATTATTGTTCCCATCGTTTGAATATTGCACCTTCGGATTCAACGGATCAATGGCACATTCCATCCCATCGCCTCCGCGAACCATGTGCCAGCCCGGCAGGGAATCACCCTGCGGACGGTATTGCTGCGTTCCACAGTCCTGCATCCCCGCCAAGACCCGGTAGGGTTTCTGCTGTGATACCGCCACACTCCAGCACTCTGCTACATTCAGGCCTTTGCTGATTTGCTTCCAATTCTCCCCTTCATCAGCAGTCACATACAATCCGCCGTCCGTTGAGGCAAACAGAAATCGTCCGGAAGGATCACAGGTGAGATCATGAACATCATCGTGCAAACCGTTGCCGGCATTCTTATAGTTCCAATTCCCCTTGTAAGAAAGTAATTTATTTACCCTGTTACCTGCTGAGAAATAAACACGGCCTTCATCCAGTGGATCTGCAGCAAGTGCAGTCCGCCATTCAGGGCTGCCGGGGACCGACATTATTTTTTTGAACGATTTACCGGCATTTTCCGAAATATAAAAATCGCTCATGTAGGCATTTTTCAGAATGAACAATGCAAAGACTTTCTGAGGGTTTGCAGCACTGATCGAAAGTTCACAACGGGCAACCAATGAATCCGCCGGCAGTCCCCGGTTGGGTAAGGCTTCCCAGTGTTGGCCTCCATCTGCACTCCGGTAAATTGTCCTTCCGGATGCATAGACAACTTCCGGATTTCCGGGTTGAAATTCCATGTCCTTTAGAAATCCGTCCCTGACGCACAATACAGGATACCAGTTTTCGCCGCTATCTTCAGAACGATAAACCATTCCGTCAAAAGTTTTCGTCGCAGAAATATAAGTATGCATTATGGCAAGCAACACTTTGGGATGTTCGGGATGAACGGTTAATTTTCTCAGGATTTTTTTACTGGGGAAAGACCAAAAAGCAGTATCCTCTTTCCCATCGCAGGTGTACCATTTCCCTATCGCACCACTCCAGGTTTTGCCACCGTCCGTGGATTTTACCACTCCGCGGCTGTGACAATATTCACAACCCGCTGCAGGTTCGTGAGGATCAAGAATACAATCCGGATCACCTGTTGCGAGGTACCTGACATCCGGTTTCCGGGGGTTAAACGCCAGAGCTGCAACTCCGGGATTCGGAAGATTTTCCGTTGCTGAAGAAGTCCAGTTTTCACCCTTATCCGACGATACCCACAATCCACCGTATGGACTGCCGACATATACTTTTGATTTCTCTTTTCGAAAAAAGCACTTTTTTTCAGGCTCAAAAAAAACTCCGGAAACGCGACCAATACCTTGGGCATGTCAGAGCATATAATCAAACGGACGAATCAGCCAGGGAAAAGTGTCAGGGCCGAGTGATGTCCACTGCTGTGACTGCACATCCAGGTTGAACAAGCAGGAAAACAGAACACTCATTAAC
>DAORHY010000190.1:0-7451 GCA_035438225.1 Bacteroidia bacterium | reverse complement strand
ACTGCCTTTCCCCGGTCTTCCTCCACAAGCGAGCTGAGCGTGTTCAGGCTATTAAATAAGAAGTGTGGATTTACCTGATTTTTGAGAGAATCAAACTGGCTCTGCAGATTTGCCTTTCTCAATTGTTCCATTTCTGAAAATGACTTTCTCCACTGAGTAAAGAAATACAGGGATTCATAAATGCCTGTAATAATCAGGGCATAAAACATATTCATCCCGAAACTGTAGAGGTATTCGAAAATTACCGGATGATCCGAAGGCTGACCGCCCATGTTGTAAAAATCGACTCCTGAAATAAATTCCACCTTCATGACGGAAACCGCCAGTGTGGCTGCAGTAACATAGATGCCGAGATTGATGATGCGTTTCCGTGTATTCAGGATGCCTGGAAATTTTTTTCTGACAAGTAGAATTACGAAACGGGTAACTTCCCAGGAAATAATCACATAGGCCGTACTGAGCAAAAACACTTTCAGAAATGGAATGTGCTTGACATGTACCAGGTCAAGGTAAAAGAAAATATTCAGAAACAGGTTCAGCACCGTGATTCCGCCAATTCTCAGCCATTTGTCATTCAGTTTTTCCATGTTCAGTTCGCTATCAACGGAAGTACCACCCTGAAAAGCTCCGGCGATTCATGGATGACAACTTCAGGATGATTGAGTAATTTGTACTTGGCGGAAATATTTGCCAGACCCATTTTATTTGAGGGCACATTTAAAATCTTTTTTTGAAGATTATTTTCTACACACAAATTCCTGGCTCCATCCGTGTACACCTGTATTCGCAATGGTTTTACTGAAGATACCTGGTTATGTTTCACTGCATTTTCGATCAGGATTTGCAGGGTAAGCGGAGGGATGTTGCGGCTGTAACACTCGCTACCTATGTTTAAATCCATTTTCACTCCTTCCCCGAAACGTGTTTGCAGCAGAAAAAAATATGCCTTTGCGAACTGCAATTCATTTTCCAGTGACGTAAGGTCAGAATCATTATTCTGCAACAGGTAGCGATAAACCCGCGACAATTCATCTACAAAAAGCACGGCTTTCGCTTTGTCCTCATCGATCAATGAGGAAAGGGTATTCAAACTGTTAAACAGAAAATGAGGATTTACCTGATTTTTCAATGAGTCCAGCTGGCTCTGAAGATTTTCTTTCCTCAATTCCTGGGTTTCGCTGAAAGAAGATTTCCATTTCCGGAAAAAATACAACGCTTCATACGTACCGCCGACGAAGAGAACAAAAAGCATGTCCAGTAAAAAATCATGCATGACCTCCCGGCCCGACAAAACATGGTTCCACAAACCTGTTGCATTGAACACAAATGCAGATCCTGTGGCAATAAAAGCAGAAACGATAAAATACCCGATGAACGAATACAAAATTCGTTTCCCGGTTTGAGAAACATCAGGGAAGTACCTTCTCACCCTGATCAGAACCTGGCGGTTCAACTCCCAGATGAGTATGGTAATGATGAGCGCCGACAGCTGTGACTTCCAGATACTGACATTATAAAGCTTACAGGATTCGCGGTAAAAAATAAAATTCGCCAGTACGGCAACCACCGGAATACCTATCCATCTGAATAATGAATCATTCAGGTAAACAACGCTATTTGCCGGGTGCTTCTTCATTCCATCATTTAATTATCGCCTGCTGAATGGAAAACAAATGCATTGCAAATGCAACCGGAACTACAAAACCAGGAAGCCAGACAAACGGGAAGTAAGCGATCATGGTATTAGCGGGACCCTCCGTAAATGTACGGAACGGAAAGGGTGCCGACAAAACTGCAACAGCCACGATATTTGCCAGTAGCAATATCCCGGCAATGTTCCATGCAAGGATCCAGCTTTTGGATTGCAATTTTCTTCTGGCCACAAGGTACGCAAGCGGTACCGCGGTAAGCCCGACAAGAACATCAAAATTCCGTCCTTCGAAAGTCATTTGCTTTCCGATCACTCCTTCCAGGAACAAGGCCCAAAGAATCAATTCCATGATGATCCGGAATGACTGAATGGCAATCAGCCAGTGCCTGGGAACATGCTGAAGGAAGCTCCCAAAGCCCGGAGTTAGTGCGAGCACAATACTCCCAATCACCGGGGGTAAAAGTACAACTACAAAATGCGGTGGCAGGTCGTTCCAGTTATCCAGAAAGTGGAGTGCTGACAATTGTTTTAGTGCCATCAGCCAGAAAATGAGTATAAATCCAATGCGCAAAGTAATTTTTCTTGCCCGCGTAACATCATTGCTCCTGCGTAGGCTGACGATCCGCACAGCGTACACGATCATTCCAAACAGAATAAATGCCAGCAAGACAAAACAAACTTCGATACCACTGGAAATCACAGGCTGCATGGAGATGTCCTTTAAAATGTCAGGCGGTATTGCGGAATCGGAAAGAAACCTATCTGATATTCAGTAATTGTTTTCCCGGTTTTAGTATCGTAATGTTCCTGCCAGATATTCTTCGTGTCAAACACATTGTCAAAGTCAATCGAAAATTCATGCGTAGATTTTTTCCTGTTTACGGTATACCCTACTTTCAGATCCGTCCGGAAATAATCCTTACGGCGCTTTTCATAAGCACGGGCTTCATCGTAGCGGGTTTCCTGTTGGGCGAAGGATTCGGCGAGATCAATGGGAAGGTAACGTTTGCCTCCGGCAACTGTCGTTTTAATATTTATTCCGAGACTATTTTTTTCTCTCACTTTCCATTCTTTTCCGGCAAGGGCATTTACAGTGAAGTTTCCATTGAACGCTGTATTTCGTTCCTTGCCGTCACTGCCTTTGTATTTTGACTGGAACAAAGATCCTGTAAAGAGGAAATAATATCCATGACTGTAGAATTTCTCAACGGTCACTTCAAAGCCATAATTTTTACCAGTACCCTTATTTTCGAGACTATCGACCCGGCCGATGCCGAAATCTGCACCTTCATTGAGAATCGAATACCAGGTAGCTCTCTTTTCTACAGGGACATTGTATAAATCCTGGTAATAGGCTTCAACTTTCAACCGCATATCCTTGCCGAGAGATTTATCGAAAGCAAGAATGAACTGGTTGCTCTTGGTCATTTCAAGATTCTGATTGGTCTGGGAATACGTTCCATCCGGCAGATAGGTTTTTACCAGGTACGCATACATGGGCTGCAACTGGCTATGCATTCCGGCTCCGGCACTGATGGATTGCCCTTCTTTCATTTCCCAACGGACACCCAATCTGGGTTCAATCGCATACGTTTTGTTCAATTCAAATTCCTGCCCATGCACTCCGGCGGTCACCGCTACCTGGTCGCTGAACTTGTGTTGCAGTTGAACAAATGCCTGGTAGAGGTTACTTCCACTGTTAAAATTGCTGTATTGTTCCCAATGATCGAATTCATAACCGCTGTCGCGGTACGTATATTCATAACGGTTCACCGTGAAACCTGCTTTCAGGTAATCCTTGCTTGAAAATTTTTTATTCCAGCTGTAATCGGCAGTGTATTTCTGCTGGTTGGAATTGTTACGGTAATACGGAATTGGAGAATTGTCCGTTATGGAAATGGAATCAATCTTATAGTTTTCTCCTGCTGTGGACACTGACAGATTCAATTTGGAATAGGTTGTGGTATTAAAAAAATAAGTGTGTTGCAATCCGATCACCCCCATGTTATTTCCAAAGTATCCATCCTGCCTGCGTTCACCGTCATACAAATTTGTTTCTGTGGAATCTTTTTCTTTATCCAGCACTTCCACATAACTTTTTCCGCCGATTCCATAAAGTGCGAACTTCCCCGCGCTTTTTGTCGGCACATTGATTTTAAACGACAGGTCCTGGTACTCCGGAACAGCTGCACCCGTCCCGAAATTAATTCCAAGGGCTTTAAATACTCCCAGTGTAGAATACCTGTAATTTATTAGGTACGACGCTCCGCCTTTTTTCCCAATCGGGCCTTCTGCACCGAGCTCAAATCCATTGAATCCAACCTGTCCAAGAAATTCCATCTTTTCATTATTGCCGGAACGCATTTGCAGATCAAAGACACCGGCCAGCGCATTGCCATATTCCGCCGGAAAAGCTCCCGTGAGGAAATCGGATTTATCAAGCAAATTGTTGTTCAGGATACTGACAGGACCTCCGGTTGTTCCAAGAGATCCAAAGTGATTGGGGTTGGGAATTTCCATTCCGTTCAGCCTCCACAAAACTCCCAAAGGAGAATTCCCGCGAATGATAATATCGTTGCGGGCATCGCTGGTGCTGGAGACTCCTGCATAATTTGCAGCCATGCGGGATGGGTCATTTAAACTACCCGCATACCGTGACGTTTCTTCGACTGTAAATGAACGCGCACTCACGGTCGTCATCTCGTTATTCGTTTTATCCTTTTCACGCTCGGAAACAATTGTTACTTCTTTTCCTTCCAGAACGGATTGTTCAAGTTCTATTGTTAACACCACTTCCTTTCCCGAAGTCACCACAGTGGATACTGTAACTTCTTTATATCCGATCATTGAAATGCGCAGAAACTGCCGGCCCAATGGAACTTGTTCAATGCGGAAATTTCCATCCAGATCGCAGGCGGCTCCCCTGAATTGAGTACTGTCTGCCAACCTCACCGCTGCACCGATGAGGGGCTCATGACTGGCTTTGTCGATTACGTTGCCACGTATGGTCTGGGTTGGCAACTGCGCCCCGACGGAGGAAAATAGTCCTGTGAATAATATGGCAAGGAAAATCTTTGCTGAATACTGAATCATATGGTTCGTGAACTCAACTGTTTAATGAATAAGAATGAATAGACTGCAAAATAAAGTCAAAATTCCAAACCATTCCTGAAGGAAAGACTGAAATGTAGGAAAATGGGGTTGAATAGTGGAGAGTTGGGGTTCAAACTGGTGATTGGAGAATCAGGTTTTAAGGGTTAAAAAAATTGGTAGCGTAACTACGTAGTTGGTAACAATCTTTTTTAAAAAAATCAGGATAAAAAAAAGGCTGTCTCGTGGAGACAGCCTTCAATTCATTCTGATGGGATATTGTACTACTGGTTATGCTTCAGCCCGCTCAACAGCCGGAGCCACAGAGACGAAGCTTTTTGCGTTCAGTTTCTTTCTGAAAACAACTGTGCCGTCAACTAAAGCATATAGTGTATGATCTTTTCCGATACCTACATTATCACCCGGGAAGTGACGTGTACCGCGTTGGCGAACAATGATATTGCCTGCGATCACACGCTGACCACCATAAATCTTGATACCGAGACGTTTGCTGTGTGATTCGCGTCCGTTCTTGGAACTACCGACCCCTTTTTTGTGTGCCATTTTAGTATTGTAATTTTATTGTGTTCTAATAATTGGTTTGAGTTGTTCGCCGATCGCTTTCAAACGATTAGGCTTTGATGGCCTCGATCTGGATTTTTGTCAAGTCCTGGCGGTGGCCTGTTTGTTTCTGGTAGCCTTTGCGACGCTTTTTCTTGAAGATAATAACCTTATCACCACGCACGTGGCTCAGGATCTTCGCAGAAACGCTTGCACCTTTGATGGTCGGAGCACCGATTTTCACTTTGCCGTTGTCGTCAACAAGCACTACGTCGCTGAATTCCAGCGTTTTACCTTCTTCTCCGCCAAGACGGTGAACGATCACTGTCTGATCTTTCTGCACTTTGAACTGCTGTCCGGCGATGTTTACAATAGCGTACATTTTCTTGAAAATTAACGTTTTTTCGATTCCCTCAGTTTTTTAAGGGATGCAAATGTACTAAGAATCCATTTAAAAGCAAATTCAATAATGAAATTTTGGGACGATAATTTCACAGAAAATGGATTTCTGTAATTGGCAGACAATCACCTTCATGGATTTCGTTTGCTTTCAATCCATGAACTTTTGAAAATTTTCACTTTTCCCGGCTAATAACTATTCATTCATCGGAGGTTGGAGGCAGAAAATGGGAATAAAAAGCTAAAAAAAAGGCATCCTCTGACTCCGGGAAATCACTCTGGAATTGAAATCAAATGTGATTTCAGAAAAACAATCAGGTTCAATCTGAAAAATGGCGTGCTCCTCCGGAAAAAATAATGTTCAGTTCCTTTTCCGGATCCAATACAATCCTTTGACATTTGTTTTCCACTCTTTCAAAAGCAAAGTCATGATGATTTCTTCGACGAGCTCAATTCCTGTGCAGATTGCGGTAACGTAGAATAACGGATAATACGGTTCAGACAAAAAGAAGAGCAGAATCAAAAAAACTCCCTGAAGTATCGCTGAGATCTTTGCCATGTAAGTATGAAAGCTCGTGGTCTTACCATAGCGCATGAATGCCAGGATTGTTTGTATCACAAACAAAGCACCCAAAGTGATGAATACATAAAGCTGCTCCCTGAAAAACTCAGGTGTAAAAAAATACATCCCGATGAATCCAGCAAGAATCGTCAGATCATCTCCGATGGAATCAAGTCGGGTTCCGAGTATGCTTTCAACGTGAAATTTTCTTGCCAGGTATCCATCGATAAGGTCTGTAAAGAAACTGATTGCGAGCAGCCATTTGAACACATCCCTGTTGCCCGTATAAATCAGCCAGATCAGCACCGGAGCTGCAAGAATACGGTAGATGGTGATCCCGTTAATAAAATAGTACGCCGGCCTGGACACTATTGATTAAAATAACTTTTTACCCTGGCGATCATTTGATTTTCCGTCAATTGATCTGCCGCCTCTGTCTTAATTGTCTTGCCTGAAAAATGCTGATCCGCTTTCAGTATATTATAAAGTTCATCTTTTGCACCTGAAGAACCGAACAATAAAATTTCATCATAATTCCGTAAGCGCGCAGACAGTGTTTTATAATATTCACGGGTGATTTCCTGCTCCCGGGTATGGGTATGATATTCGTTGTTTGTGGATCGATTATTTCCGAGACGGATGCCATCGGCTCCTTCACCGTGTATGCGAATCTGAGTTTCTTTATCCGAATAGGTTGTTTCAACAGTTGCTGATTCTTTGCTCACATCAACAAAATGAGCTTTTGAGTGGTCAAGCCATAAACCAATTTTTTTTTCAGGAGTTTTTTTCATGATAGTGCGATTATTAAATTAAAAACAACATCCTTCTGATTCACTCATTCACCAATAAAAACCAATCTAAATTTACAAATAATTTTCGAACCATTCGGCAGCAAGCTTTGCCACTTCCTCAAGTTTCCCCGGCTCTTCAAACAAATGACCTGCTCCCGGAACCACAATCATGTTCTTTGTGCATTTCAATTTTGAATACGCCTCCTCATTCAATGGAATACACGTTTCGTCAAATGCCCCAACGATGAATAAGGTGGGACAACTCACCCTGGAAAGGGCGAAGCCTGCAAGATCAGGACGGCCGCCTCTGGATACAACAGCTGATATTCCGGAGCCAATTTTCGCTGCTGCTGTCAGTGCAGATGCCGCTCCTGTACTCGCTCCGAAAAATCCAACA
>DAORHY010000189.1:0-7510 GCA_035438225.1 Bacteroidia bacterium | reverse complement strand
CGAAGATTTCTATGTGAAATTTACCTGCTGAAAAGATTGTACTTCAAAATACAATAAATCGCCCTGAAGCCGTCTTTCCAGCCGATTTTTTTTCCTTCAAGGTACGTCCGTCCATAGTAAGAAATTCCAACTTCGTAAATCCGCACCCCTTTTACACGCGACATCTTTGCGGTGACCTCCGGTTCAAAACCAAAACGATTTTCTTTCAGTTGAATCTTTTTGATAATTTCAGAACGGAACATCTTGTAACAGGTTTCCATGTCCGTAAGGTTCAGATTGGTGAAAGCATTGGAAAGTGCGGTAAGGAATTTATTCCCCAGGGAATGCCAGAAAAATAAGATCCGGTGCGGATTTCCTCCCATGAACCGGGATCCATACACCACATCCGCATTTCCTTCTAAGATTGGCCTGAGCAATAAATTGTACTCGTTCGGATCGTATTCCAGGTCAGCGTCCTGAATAATGATGCATTCACCCTGAGCCAGTTCAATTCCTTTATGAATCGCAGCACCTTTTCCCTTGTTCACCGGTTGATTGAAAAGGCGGATATTCGTCTGGCCGTGTACACTGATAAATGATTCAATCGCCTCTTTTGTTGTGTCCGTAGAGCAGTCGTTCACGATCACGATTTCTTTTTTCAATCCCTGGAGCAAAGACACCGCACACACGCGCTCCAGAATGAGGTGTATCGTTTTTGCTTCGTTGTAAGCAGGGATAATAATGGAAAGGGTTTGAATCGGGGAGTTAATCATGGTCAGGAGTACACGGGTTATTTTGGATCGTAAACTTCAATTTTAAAATCGTCAATGTAAACGGGCGTACCGTTTCCGCGATACCACACATAAAACTCAAAGAAATCTTTTTCATTGTACGGGAACGGTGTCATGTATTCTGCGATGATCTTGTTCCATTGTCCGGGTACAAATTCCTGTCGTTCGAAATCGTAGCCCCTGTATTTTAAATTGTACTTTTTGTGTGGCATGTTAATCACAATGGATGCCGGGTCTTTGTGAATATCGCCGGGTGTGAAATAGTAGAGTGAAATTCTCAGCCAAACATGATCCTTACCGGGTTTTACCAGTTTGTAATATGGAATTTTGTATTTGGGGGAGTAATTCCGCGCTGTGTCCAATTTGAAAGACCGCAATCCACTGTGATGAAATTCGCTTTCGAATTTATTTTCTATGAAGGATGGAAGCTTTGGTTGATCAAAGTTGTAATAGGCCAGCGTGTACGGAGAATACAATGTATCGTTCAGGAATTTATCCTCCGCTTCGAAAGAACGTTGTACTTCCATCAATTTTTTATCCTCGTCCGTAACTTTTGTGTTCAGAAATATTTTTTTATAATACGCATAAGTCATCCTGTCGTCCGGAATAATCCAGTGGAGGAATTGCCAGGTTTGAAAAAGATTCAGGAAAACGAAAAATGAAATGGATAAAAAAGTGACGGCTTTCATCCAGAATCTGCGGGTCCCTGTCTCGTTCAACAGGTAACCGAGCGGAAGTGCCATGACAGCGTATGATTCAGAAAAGTAACGCATCCCGAAGCTTCCGCCATTCCACCAGGCAGCCCAGGAAGCTAGCAGATAAAAATTGGCAAGTGCGTACAAGACAATCGCCGGCTGAATGCTTTTGTTGTATTTGCGCATGCGGATCAGTCCGATGATTGTAAAAATCAGCAGCGGGGTGTAAATCAGCAGACTCTTCTTAAAGCTAAAAAGCACATTCAGGATGTGGGGTTTTAGGAAATCAAAACCTTCCGTTCGTTGGTAGCTGAAAAATAAAGGGCTGCCGGTAACTTTGTACCAATAAATAAATTGTGGAATGAATACTGCAATACCGCAGGCAATCAACAGCCACACGTGGGACATGTGATTTTTAATCAGTTGAATTTTTTTCTTGAGGGATTGTGTGTCGTACACATTCCAGAGTAAGGGCAGTAAGAGGCAAACGATTTCACTCGGCCTTGACAGGATCATCCAGCCCATCACCAGACCGCCGGCCATGAGAAACCTTTTTTTCGGCCCGTCGTGCCACCGGATGATGCAATACAGCAAAAGGCTGTAGGCGCTGAACAGCATTGCATGTGGCTGAAGGTAATTATTGACGGCCTCACTGTAATAGTTTGTACCGAAAGCCGTAATCAGCAACACGGCAGCAGTGACCGTATCCGGCAGGTAGCGCAACAAGACCTTGCGAAGAAAAAACCAGCCGAGCAGAATGTAAAGGAATACTCCTCTGCCGATAAAAAATTGATATGGAAAAGAGAACCCGTCACGAGGGTAATTGTGTTGTTTTGCCCAATAATCCGCAACAAAGAAGAACGGAGCATATGCATAAGCAAAACCGCAGGTGTAATTCAATACCCGGTTGCCATTCTCCAACTGGAATGCCTGGTAAAATGTCGGGGAAGGTTTGTATTTATTAAACAACGAATCAATGACAGCCCGATTCTTTATTCCCTGGTCGTGATAGATGAAAGTCATCGGCAGGTAGAGGTAATACGATGTAACATCGTACGCTAATTCTTCCTGGTAATATTTATGCTGAAGGCGGGGGAGGGTATAGTGTCCGTAAAGTATCCCTGCGATGACGATGAAAACAGCAACCAGGGAGCGCCATGGAAAAGGAGCAGACGAAGAGTTGATTTCGTTCATTGGTCGGCCTGTTTTACGCGGATTGCTGATCAGGTTCCGGGAGATTGGTTTCCCGCAGAATGTAGAGCGGTCGGTTGCGTATGTTCGAACTCATCCTGCTGATGTATTCTCCGATGATTCCGATACTGATCAGTTGCACACCGCCGATGAACAAAACAGCAAGCATCAGGGAGGCCCATCCGGGAACATAATTCTTCGTGACCAGACGCTCATAAAGGGCATATAAAATCAACACGAAAGCAATACCGGAAACGACAAACCCGGTAATCGTAGCAAACCGCAACGGAAGATTGGAAAACGAAGTAATTCCATCCAGTGCAAAACGCAGCATTTTTTTATATGTATAGCCGGATTTTCCGGCATGACGCTCATCGCGGTCGTATTCAATGTAGGTTTGCCGGAATCCGATCCAGGAAATTTGACCACGGAGAAATTTCTGTTGCTCCGGCATTTTCCGGAGTACATTGATCACTTTTCTGTCGATGATACGGAAGTCGCCGGTATCGACAGGAATATGAATGGATGTGATGCGTTTCAATGTCCGGTAAAAAAGTTTAGCAGTGAATTTTTTTAAAAAACTTTCTCCCTCACGCGATCTTCTTTTGGCATATACTACTTCGAATCCATCTTTCCATTTTTTGTACAATTCTGGAATCAGTTCCGGCGGATCCTGGAGATCTGCATCGATGATGATGGCACATTCCCCGGTACAATAATCCAAACCAGCTGCCACCGCCACCTGGTGTCCGAAATTTCGGGAAAAATCCAGGTAACGAACATCCGGATTCGATTGCGCGAGAGTTTTAATCAACTCCATTGAATTGTCGCGGCTTCCGTCGTTCACAAAGACATATTCGGCATCTTGCTTCATGCCGCGGATCACTTGGCTCAATCGTTCAAACAAGATCTGAATATTTCCCGCTTCGTTATAAATCGGAATAATTATGGAGAGCGCTTTCATGGGTGCTATAGAATCGTGAAAATAGGAAAAGTCCTTGGTATTTAAGTTATTTTAGAGCAACCGGTATTAAATGTATTCTCCTGTATGTGAATAGAATCAGGGCAGAAAAAGGATACTTTAAAACAAAGGGACGCATTCCCGGCACAAGACCGGTCACCTGTCTTGTGCAGCCTCCTGTTCAACCACCCATTGTGCATCAAGATAAAGCATTGAGTCGAGTGGTAGGTGCTTTTCCTTTGCCTTCAGTTCAACTTCTTTCAACCATTGAGGCGTGTTTAAAATTGCATTGATTTTTATCCGTATGCGTTCCTGCATTTCTTCAGGCGTTGTAACGTCAGTATATGTTTTAAGAACAGCCGCAGAGAAACCGTAATCAAAACGCGATAGGTTAGCATCCGTTGAAAGCAATAAAACTACTTTTTGTTTTCTCAGTTCCTGTGGAATGTTGATGCTGGAGACAGCCCAGTCTCCATTGACTCCGGTCATGTAACAGCGTTCAAAATAATACCAGAATTGCGCAGGGTCAAAAATCTGGCCGGCGAGACCGCTGCCATAAATCTGCCAGTAATAACTGTCAGCAACAGTCAGGCTGGGAATTTTTGTTTTTCCGTCACCATGAAAAACCAGTTGCGGATAAGCCAGCTTGTACTTTGGAATTTTAAACAATAAATTCATTCCATCTTCGATATCCTTGTCATCTTGATGAATCGAATTCCCGTATTCAATTCCAGTGACCTCCATGTCCGGTAAATCGGTATGGGTGATTTGTTCAATGTAATGAGTCAGCGAATCTACGGCAAGCACAACTCCGTACTGACTCCAGTGAATTCCGGTTTTTGGAAACAAAGGATAGCTGCTCGTATCCTTCATTGCACGGAACCAGTAATTGAAATCAATGAACGGAATTCCGGAATTCAGCAATGCTTTACGGTACACCGAATAGTTGGTGGTTTCAACAGGTTTTCCAAAACGATCCGGAATATATTCAGGATAAAAACTTCCTTTTCCGGGAGCAAGGACAACGATCATTTTGATTCCGTCATTGTTCAGCAATTCGGCTACTCGTTTCATACGGTGTACACTTTTTTGTATGGAATCTTCACCGATGAAATCTTGTCCGGTTACGGCCCTGATATAATTCACCTCATAGAGAAAATTATTTTTTCCGACAACAACACCATTTGCAAATGCAACGTCAAAGGCCGAGAATTGAATTTGGTTGTGCAGCCGGACCAGGGAACTTCTGAATCCGAAATTTTCATTCAGGTATTTTTCCTTCCGGTGCTGGAAATCTTCATTCAGCCAGGTCGCGCTACTGAAACCGGTATCCTGTTCAGTGACAATTGCTCCTTTGAGCGGTTCAAGTTTGCTGTAGGGGCGCCATTGAAAATAAATCATCAGGCCAAAGAACAGAGCAATCAGCCACACACCGGGATATTTATACAAGGGCTTTTTCATGAGATCAAAACCTGAAATAAATAAAAGGGTTAAAGCCGGATGTGGTGATGTATGAAATGCAAAGAATCAATACAATGATGCTGAACAAGGCGCCGGGAGTTTTCCGGAGTACCCCGGTATTTGTAAAATAGAAATAATCCTGAATTTTTGTACCCCTGGCGGAGAGTGTGAAGAACGAAAAAATTGCAGCGGCCAGGAGTGTCACCCACAACTCAATTTCATAGAACCGGTTGTGCATGTTGAAATCAAACCGGAACAACACTGTAAAGAAGTTTCGTATCGCATGAAAATCTTCGATACGAAACAAAACCCATCCCGCCATGACCAGGAAAAATGTGATCAGTACAGAAAATGATTTTCCGGTTTTTTCAAGAAGTTTGAGCAGAAAGATTCTGTCCAGGATGAGGAAGAACCCGTGAAACGCGCCCCAGGCGACAAAATTCCAGGACGCTCCATGCCAGAGTCCGCTCAGCAGGAACACCAGCCACAAATTGAAATACAAGCGTGTTTTTGTTTTCACTTTATTCCCGCCAAGCGGAATGTAGAGGTATTCGCGCATCCACATTCCAAGAGTCATGTGCCATCTTCGCCAGAATTCGGTGATGCTGCCGGAAGTATAGGGATTGTTAAAATTTTCCGGAAAACGAAATCCAACCATGCGTCCGATACCCAGCGCCATGTCGGAATAACCGGAGAAATCGAAATAAATCTGAAAGGTGTAAGCAAGAATTCCTGTCCAGGCCAATGCACTGTCCAGTTCGCCTGCAGGCAAGGCAAGGATTTGGTCGGCATGTCTGCCGAGGGTATTCGCAATCAGCACTTTTTTGCCAAGGCCAAGGGTAAAACGCAGGAACCCGCCAATGAAATCTTCCCCGGAAATTGTGCGCCGGTGCATCTGATCTTCAATCAGGCTGAACCGCACGATCGGGCCGGCGATGAGTTTTGGGAAAAGAAAGATGTAGAGATAATAGTCCGGCAGGCGTTTCAGCGGAGTGATGACTTTGCGGTAAGCATCGATAGAGTAGGTGAGCGTCTCAAAAGTAAAAAAGGAAATTCCAATTGGCAGGACAAGTTTGGTCCAGGAAATATTGTGGAATCCCATTTGCGACAGGAGGACATTCACGTTTTCAACGAAGAAATTGCTGTATTTAAAATAGAACAGCAAGCCCATATTGATGCAAATCGAAATGACCAGCCAGAATCTGCGTGTCCGCTGTACTTCCGAGTGGAACATTTTTTTTACGACAAAAAAATCAATTCCGGTAAGCAGCAGCAGTACAAATACAAACTTCGGGGCACCCCAGCTGTAAAAAACCAAGCTAAAGACAAGGATGACAAAATTCTTCTGCCGTTCCCCCGCCAGGTGGTAACATAACAAAAACGCCGGAAGAAAATAAAGGAGAAAAATTATACTGCTAAAAACCATATATCCCTGACCTGCTAAAGGACTGAACCTTTGCCTGATTTTCGTTTACGCTTTGCGCTTCCCAGCGAAGAGCCGGGAAAATAGTTGCGCAAAAAAAATTATGCAATAGTCATCTCAGGGATCTCTCCCTCAACAATCAGTTTGCCTTCGGTTGCTTTCACAATCTCATCAACCGAAACGCCCGGTGCTCTTTCCAGCAGGCGGAAACCTCCTTCCGGCAAAACATCCAATACCGCCAGTTCCGTCACAATCTTTTTCACACACCGGGTGCCGGTGAGCGGCAATGTGCAGGAGGGAAGCAATTTCGATTCGCCGGCCTTATTTACATGCTGCATGGCCACGATAATATTTTTTGCAGAGGCAACCAAATCCATTGCACCACCCATGCCTTTCACCATTTTACCAGGAATTTTCCAGTTTGCGATATCGCCATTTTCACTTACTTCCATGGCGCCGAGTATGGTAAGATCCACTTTTCCGGCACGGATCATCCCAAAACTCATGGCGGAATCAAAAAAAGCAGATCCCGGAACAGTGGTTATAGTCTGCTTGCCTGCATTGATCAGGTCCGGATCTTCTTCGCCTTCATACGGGAAAGGTCCCATTCCCAGCAATCCGTTTTCCGATTGGAGTACAACATTAACGCCTTCCGGGAGAAAATTCGCGACAAGGGTAGGAATGCCGATTCCAAGGTTCACATAAGAGCCGTCTTTCACCTCTTTGGCTATTCGTTTGGCAATACCGTTTTTATCGAGTGGCATAAGGGTAATTTGTAGTGAAACCTCAAAATTAAAACACTTCTCTTTACTTCTTCACATATTGGTAAAATAATCCCGTTTGAAAGAGCCCAAAATAGGTTTTTAAATGTGCCCTTAATATCTTTAGCGTCCGAAATCTGTCGATGAAACTGAGTATTATCATCCCTCTCTACAATGAACAGGACCTTATTTTACAGGTCTTAAACGAATTATTGAAAGTGAAATATCCTTCTTTTTTGTCGGATTAT
>DAORHY010000188.1:0-7565 GCA_035438225.1 Bacteroidia bacterium | reverse complement strand
CAGTAAATAACATCATTGGCATCAATTCCCAAAGATGGCATTTCTGTTACACCGCCGCGGTAGTTACCCCATGGCAGGGAACACGTCGTATCTTCTGAGATGGCAAGATTACCATCGTGATCCAGATCCTGGGTTTCAGCGAAGTGAATACCACCGTTGCCGGAAGGCATGGTTTCATTCCAGTAGCTGAGGCCATCGGTTCCCCAAAGCGGGCTGTAATAACCAGCCTGAGTGGTAGAATCGCGGAACCAGCGGAATTCGCTGTAAACCACGTGTACCATTCCCTGGCTGTCAATGATCACAGCAGCATCTCCGGGAGTTGAATTCATCGTGTCAACAACTGCATCTGCATCCAGATAAGTGAACATTGTATCAAAACTGAAGAATGGAATCGGGAAATTCAGGATGATCGTTTTTGTCCAGGTCTGTCCACCGTCTGTAGATTTCAAAATACCGAGGTCAGTAGAAGTACCACCGAACACGATAGCAACGACGTTGCCTCGTACATCAATCGCATAGTCATCACCGCCAAAGCCTGCATAAAATGCAGAGTCAATCAACGGCAATTGCTGGCGGAGAACCGGCCATGTTTGACCTCCGTCGCTGGAGTGTGAGTAGAGGATTGGACCATCTTGCCCATAAACTGGAACTCCTGTTGTTCCGGAAGCCTGCCAGATTGCATGAACGTCATCACCGGAAACGGCCATTTTTGCCCAAGTGTCATTGTTGGTGCCTGTTCCCAATGCTGTTGTTTGCGCAGTCCAGGCGCCTGTTCCTTTGGTGGCACGCCAGTTCAGCAACATGTGACCAACACCTGTTGGTGCAGCAGCCGGTGCGTGACCCACTGTCATTTCTTTACCGCTGTCAGTAACACCAATGTTTACGAAACCGGTACGGTAAGGGCCCTCCGTACGAACCTGCGGAAAGTCACCGTAGGTTCCATCCGGAGTGAAATACCATTTTGAAACGGTACTTGCATTCGGGTCATAGTAGTTGTAGCCTGTTCCGCGATCCGGGAAATTTGCATTTGCATTCGGGGAAAATGTCCATGCCGCAGAGAATGAACCATCCGAATTGTATTCCAGACGACGAGATGCAGAAGCATTTGTTTGCAAATCGTAATAAGTGAAACCGATCACTTCCTCCTGAACTGTGGTAGTCGATAAACGGTGTGCCGGACGTGATGTCACGAGTTGGCGGCTTGCATTGTTATTCAACGGAACACCATTGTCCATCTGTACACTGTTCTTCTGTATCGGATGATGCAGTTTCTTCAGTGATGCCGGCATAGGTGCCGAATGGAAACCCTGGGGTAGGCGCCGTTGTACTTGCTGCTGCGCCATAGCACCCAGACCGATAGCCAGGGACAAGCAGACGAGTAAACCTTTTTTCATTTGATTCTTGGTTTTAGTTAGACAATAAATTAGTTGTAGTTTTCTTTGACAAATTTAGGTGAAAGTTTGGCTATTCCAAACAAAAGAAACCATGTTTTTACTGTCATAATCAGCCCTTTCTGTCACTGGAATGTCAGTTTAGCTCAATACTGAACAATCGTTCCGGAATTCCTTCATTCAGCCTCTAAAATCCGCTATGAACCATCCTTTTCCTGCGACACGTTGCAAAAAACATTTTCAAAAAGTGTTGCTGCATTTTCCGGATTGAATTTTTCAAATGCATACTTGCGGATGACTTCCGGGTCAAAATTTTCAGGATGCAAAATCATGTTGCTGATAGCCGCTGACAATTGAATCGGGTCATCAATCGGGATCAGAGTACCGGTTTGCAGTGTGATCAGTTCCTCGGGACCTCCACACCGTGTGGCGATCACTGGTTTCCCACAACTCATTGCTTCTGCACAGATTAATGAAAATGTTTCAAAGCGACTGTTGACGACGAGAAAATCGCATTGTTTCAGATAGTCGTAAACCTCAGCATTGGATTTTAATCCATCGAAAAAGACACTGCTGTTCAGTAGTCCGAGTTCTGCCGCGAGGTGTTTCAAAAGCGTTTCATCTTTACCGGCTCCGATAATGCGCAGTTCTGAATCCGGAAATTCATTGTGAACGGGTTGGTATGCTTTCAGAATTCCGCTGATGTTTTTTATTTCATCGACGAGATCAGCAACGACAAGAATTTTTTTGACTGCTTTGAATCGTTTTATTTCAGGCATTGCATCTGCAGCCGTTTGATCAATAATGTTCGGAATGATTTCCAGGGGAGGTTGAAATCCTGCGGATACCATGCGATCCCTCAGAAAACGGGAAACAACGGTTCTTGCTGCTGCATGATTTGTGAAGTACACACTCAAGCGCCGGATGAGCCAGGGCAACTGCTGAAACCGCCCGTTTGTATACCCCGACCATTGCTCACTGACCACATAGGGAATGCGGTAACGTTTTGACATCCACCAGGCGAGGAGGACCGGACGCAACAGGATGTACGCATGCACGATGTCGGGAATTCCATGTTCTTTCCGGATTTCATCCCAGGTTTTTTTCCATGCCTGATAATACCGAACGGCATTCACCAGCACAGAAAAAACGGATGTGTCTTTTGAATAATAAACGCAATACTCTGTGATTCCTGCTTCCCGGTGAATGACAGTTTCTGTTTTACCGCTCATTACCTGGTCGTCACTTTGTCCGTAGAAAACAAGGATATCACTCTGTCGGGAAATGGCGTGTACCTGTTTGCGGATAAATACACCAAATTGTGGATCGTACCGGTTGGGATACCATTTTGTGAGTAAAAGAATTTTTTTTCTTTTTTTTGTTTGCATTGTGTTTTCTGTGCGCAAATGTGATCTCACGTTTTGGCCTGGCGGTTATTCAGAAATTGGTTGCGCTCAGATCAGTCAATTTTTTTTGTGCGTAAACGAATTGAATTTCCGATCACAACTACATCTGAAAAGGCCATTGACAAGGCCCCGATCATGGGACTTAAATAACCTGCAGCTGCAAATGGTATGGCAATCACGTTGTAGAAGAATGCCCAGAACAAATTTTGCCGGATGGTTTGATAAGTGGCTTTGCCAATAGCGATTGCTTTTAACAAAATCCGCAGGTCTTCCTTGTGCAACAGGATTACCTGGGCCGATTGAATTGCAACATCCGTAGCATTGCTCATCGAAATACCGATATTCGCCTTGCTCAATGCCGGTGCATCATTTATTCCGTCACCTACCATTGCCGTCGGAGAAATTTTGGAAAATGAATCGATGAGCTCAAGTTTTTGCTTTGGAAGTTGTTCGCTGAATAGTTCAACTATACCCACTTGTGCGGCCACCTGGTCGCAAATTTCTTTCCTGTCACCGCTGACAAGCACAACACGCATTCCTGCTGCTTTCAGGTCCGCGATGCATTCCCTGGCCCCTGTTTTTATTTCATCGGCAATATCAATTGTAGCGATCAGGTCATTGTTCTTCAGTAAGTAAATGCTGTGCGGCATTCCCGTATAGAAATGTTTGACCATCTGACCGGAACCAATGCTGAAAAGGTTGCCTTCAGTATCCGTAGCATTTATTCCGATTCCTTTGTCCTCTTCGATTTTTTTCCAGTTAAACAAATCCCCTTGCGGGGCATGATTTTTTAATTCCTTCACCAGGGAACGTGCAATGGGATGGGAGGAGTGTTTTTCGATGGAATACACCAGGGAACGGATTTGATCCGGATCGCCTTTTCTGATTTCGAATCCGGAAATTTTGAATCGCCCTGTGGTCAGTGTTCCTGTTTTATCAAATACAACTGTCCTGATCTTTGAAAAAGTTTCCAGCGTTTGTCCGCCTTTGATCAGGATTCCACTCCGGGCTGCCCTGCCAAGACCGACCATTACGGCCGTCGGTGTGGCAAGACCCATTGCACACGGGCAAGAAATAACCAATACGGCAATTGCATTCATCAATGCTTTTTGGGCAGGAAGATGAAAAAGGAAATAACTGAGAATAAAAGTAAGAAGACTGATTCCGATCACCGCCGGGACAAAAATTGCACTGATGCGATCTCCCAGCTTTTGAATCGGCGGCTTGCTGTGTTGTGCACTTTTCACCATTTCAATAATTTGCGAAAGTGTGGTTTCTTTTCCAACATGCTCCGCAATCATCCTGAAACTTCCTTTCTCGACAACAGTACTGCCCGTCACAGTATCTCCGGCTTCCCTCAAAACAGGAAGGCTCTCTCCTGAAATCACTGCTTCGTCAATCAACCCGTTTCCGTCAACAATCCGTCCGTCAACCGGCACCTTGTCTCCCGTATTCACTTGCAATAGGTCACCTTTCAGAATGGAATTAATTCCGGTTTCAGAAATGGTTTCTTTTCCGTCCGACAGAATTATTTTTTTCGCTGTCGAAGCCTGCAGGTGACTCAATTCCCGGATCGCAGTGGTGGTGCGTTGTACGGATCTTTGTTCGATGAGATTTCCGAATAAAACCAGAGTAATGATCGTTGCTGCTGTTTCAAAAAATAAATAATTGTGGAGTTCATGGGTTCCGGAATACAATACCATTCCGGCACAGCTGTAAATAAAAGCCGCTGTTGAACCAACGGCAATCAGAACATCCATATTCGGAACACCTGCCTGTATTGATTTCCAGGCACTCCGCCCGAAGTGCGTGATGCCGATTGCCATGACCGGAATGCTCAGCAGCAGTTGAACCTTACCGTTTCCAAGAAAAGAATGGGGCAGTAGCATGTGCAGCAACAAAGGCAGGGTGAACAAAAGGGATACATAAAACTTCCAGGGAATGTTTTTCGATTGTTCAGCCTGATCATTTGTGCCGGGTGCTCCTTCCAGAACATCGGACCGGCCTGTCACTTTATAACCCAGGGCATTGATATCATTCACTGCCTGATCGATCTGAACCCCTTTAACAAGCTCAAAATTTACTTCGCCGGAAAGGAAATCAACTCGCACATCCTGCAATCCACGCTTCTGCAAAGTCCTGGTAATGGTTTGTGCACAATTCGCACAATCCATGCCTTCAACATTCAATTGAACTTCTTTCTCCATTTTCTCTCCCAAAGGTACTCTTCTCTTTTAATTCCGGTTTTTAGAAGCTGAAATTGGAATTACGTTTGAACTGAAATCAACTTCTTCTTGTACGAAAAGAATAAATGAATATTTTTGCAGCCCTGTTCGGAACACCCGGACAATATGGTGATTGTAGCTCAGCTGGTTAGAGCGCTAGATTGTGGATCTAGAGGTCGTGGGTTCGAGCCCCATCTTTCACCCGAAACGCCGATGGATAGCATCGGCGTTTTCTGTTTATGTTATTAATAGTCAACAAGATAGGCTAAAGTCTACTGCCTTATTTAAAATTTTCTTTTAAATAATCTTCCCATTTCCGGGTCTTGTAGAGATCTTCTGCGAAATATTTCATCACCGGTAAGAGCTGTTCGTTTGTCATGTAACCGGCAACCGGGCCGATGGGATTTGATTTTTCGTCCAGATAAACAGAGGTAGGGTAACTCATCTGACCATTTAACAACATTGCAGCGATTTCGTTTGCCCGGTATTCGGGTTTATAGACATAAGACTTTTCTTTGTAAACGATGGTGTCTTTTGTTTCTGCATCCAGTTTCACTGCGTAGAAGTGTTCGTTCATATAAGCAACAACAGTGGGATCTTCGAAGGTCGTTACATCCATTCGTTTGCACCATCCGCACCATCCTGTATAAACATCTATAAATATTTTTTTGGGTTCATGGGATGACTTGTCAAGAGCAGTTTCAAAATTCATCCAGTTGATTCCGTCTTTTTTCCGGAGGTCTTGCGAAATTGCCGGATCCGATTGGCTCAGGAAAAAAACAAAAAGTATTAAAATTCGGATAATGGTTGACATGATTTGATTTTGAATGAAGAAACGAAATTCAGGATGGATTATTCCCCGTACAACGAATTTAATAGTTTACAAGGTGAAGCACAAACATTTCCAGATGTTGGAAGAGTTCACCTTTTTTATTCAAAAAGTTGAAATTCCACCGGATTGAAGCAGAATTGTGTTCCGGATGATGAATAAACTCCGTGATTACCACCTTGCACATCACCGGTTCGCCTGCGTAAATGGGTTTTAGAAATCGCCAGTTGTCAACTGCCAGACCGGCAAGTACAGTATTTCCAAATCGTGGCACCCAGACGTTTTTATAAAAATGATGAAACGGGTGAGGTCCGCTGGCCACAATATTTTTAAAAAAATGAGCCTTGGCGGCTTCTTTGCTCAGGTGAAAGTCGAGCGGATCATAAGCCTTTGCAAAGGAAATAATGTCTTCCTCTGAAAAAACAACAGTGCCGAAGTCGAACTCGGCTCCGGCACTGAATGTAATTCCTTCCTGCATTGATAATCAGTTTACACCATGCATCATTTTGATCAGCTTCTTGTACAAGGCGAGCAAAATTAAGGCTGCAGCACCGCTGAGGACAATGAAGACACAGAAGAAAATGAACAGGTTAGATATTTCTATTCCCAGGAAACTCGGGATTTTAGCGGCCTCTGCCGGCGCTTCACCGGCACCGGGTGGAATCAAGGCACTCAGTGTACCGGCGAACTTATTTGCAGCAGCATTTGCCAGGAACCATGTTCCCATCATCAGCGAAGAAAGACGCAATGGCGCAAGTTTGCTCACCATACTTAATCCTATCGGCGATAAACAAAGTTCACCCATTGTGTGTACAATGTAGAGGGCAAACAACCAGAACATCGCAACTTTTGTCGAAGGGTCAATGCCATGAACTGCATAGGCAATGATCACGTATCCCAATGCGACAAGTCCTAAACCCATTGCCATTTTCAGAGGGGAAGAAGGCTCCATATTCACCTTCGCAAGTTTACCCCAAAGCAATGTGAATACAGGGGCAAGAATGATAATCGCAAGAGGATTAATGGACTGGAACCAGGAAGCTGGAAATTCTTCCTTGTGGTAATCGGTAATGTAACCGGTAAATGCCAGCACAACCAAAATGGCAGCAGCAATAACCTGTATCACGATGATGTTTTTCTTCGACCATTCAAAAAACCATCCGAATGCTTTGGCTAAGAAATACGCCAGTAAAATACTAAAACCGAGAATGGAGAATTTGCTGATGTGAATACTGATTGCCCTGTCAACCTGCTGATCGGCAAATAAAGTGAGGGAGGCGCCTGCCTGTTCAAAACATGCCCAGAAAAACACAACGAAGAATGCGAGAATGAAAACGACAATAATCCGTTCCCTTTCGTCTTTGGTCAGACTTTTGTCAGAAAGTATGATGATGGGCATTAAAACGATGGATGCATAAATCAGGTAGGCCACCAGGTCCATATTTGCAAGTGTATGTGCAAACGAATCCGGGTTGGCAACTCCGTCTGCTCCGAAAATTGCAGCGATGATCGTCTGGAAATTTAGCAGAAAATATATCAATGCGATAGAACCGATGATCACCCCATAGGTTTTCAGATCCATTTTTGCTTTCGGCATGCCCAGGTTGTTGCCATCGGGATCTTTGAGGTGTTTGTTTTTCAGAACTTCAAAGGAAAGTGTACTGACCAGCATGCCAATCGCTGCGGCAAGGAAACCATATTTGAAGTCAGCAAT
>DAORHY010000187.1:0-7587 GCA_035438225.1 Bacteroidia bacterium | reverse complement strand
AAGACTTTAATGATCATACTCCCTTTTCCCAGGATTAACTTATCCCGTCCGTCGATTTCAATACATGGAGGCATACGCATTTTTACTTTCCAGATAAATCCGGGTCTGTCAACAGTAAAATACTGATTCGCTTCAGCTTGTGTCCATTTGCCACCGGGTTTGGTGAGCATGAATCCGTTCTGTTGTAAGCGGACATTAGAGATTCTGTTCTTTCCGATCATGCCGGAATGACTCAGCCAGTTCCGGACAGGAAAGGGAAGCTGTTGAATCGATTCTTCAGAGATTACTTCCGCCGGCTGGGTTACCTGGCTTTTTAATAATTCAAGAGTTTCGTTTTTCGTTACAGTATTGAAATTCAATTCTGCCATGGAAACAACAATTGCAGGGAGAATCATGCAGTTTACCAATGTTCCTGCTTTCGCATCCTTCCAATAAAGCAGGATCAGGAGTTGTGAAAGAATGACAGCCGGTAATCCATAATTCCACCAGGTTTCATTTTTCAACAAGAACAATATTCCGGCTGAAAGAAAAAGAAGGAAAGTGATTCCCCACACTAAACCGGCGAATCTCAGCCAGGTCCTTGACAATGGGAGTAAAGTTTTCCCGCTTAATTGTTGGACAGTGGCAAGATTGAATGCTTTTGCAAATCCGAAAAGGTGAATGAATCCATGAATGAAAACAACAAATAAAAAAATGAAACGAACCATTGAAACAAGTGATCAAATGCTATATCTCATTCCGCATACGTTCAATGGAACCCCTGTAAATCAGAGCGAATTTTTCATCCTTCATGTATTCGTTCAGTTTCGGTTGCCATTGCTGGGCTTGTTCAGTCAATACCATCATTTTTTTGTTGTTCCCCAGGTCATCAGGACTTGTTTTCTGAATGGCGATTACTTCAATAAATTCATCCATCCATTTTCCATAGCGGAGCATAAACTCCTGTTGCTCCGGATTTAATTTCAGGATTTCACGGTGGTCAATCACATTTGCCAATGCGCCTGTGCTTGCAATTGTGGCACCCGCGGAAAGGCCGAGTATTTTGAGGAAGTTTCTGCGTGAGGCGGAATTAGTGTCCATAAAGTGAAGTTTTAGTTGATTATTTTTAATTGATACTATTGGATTCTTAAATATGATGTGTTGATTGCCGGGCGGGGGGATGTTGGTTGGATCTATTCGTTGCAAATTAGGATTTTTCAAGATAAAGTTGAAAAATATTTAGACTAATTATTTTAAATTTTTTTAACAAATCAATGCAGGCCTACTGTAAAGAGGAATGAAAACCCGGATGTGTCTGATTTGAGTATGGCGCTTATTCTATGTCATACAACTGAGAAAGAGTGGTCAGATGCAGGAAAAGAAACCCTGGTGGTGTGAATATGATGAATGTCATCTGTCTTTCATGATATTGTTTGATATTTGATCTTTATGAGATTCGTATCGTTTTTGCTATTCATGTTTGTGATTTTTGCCGCTGACTCAAATGTAATAGTGGCTCAGGATGTGTTCATGCAAGATACGACTCTTGTAACTTGTGAGTCTGTATTTTATGATAGTGGTGGAGGAAACCAGATGTATGGAAACAATGAAAGCAGTACATTGATTTTCCGGTCAGCAAGTTCGTGTATTCTGGAAATCCAATTCAATAGTTTTGATCTCGGAATGGGCGATACATTGTTCGTCTTTGATGCCTGCTCGGATTCAGCAGCTCCAGTGGCTGTGTTTACGTGGCAGGCAATTCCTTCTGCTGCACTTCAGTCGACTGGTAATTGCCTCAGGTTTTATTTCACATCCGATGCGAATAGCCGGGGAAACGGCTGGCAGGCGGAAGTTTTTTGTCCGACAACTCCGGTTGCATCAATTTTTGCAAATGGCCCGACAGCATTTTGCGGGGGAGACAGTGTGACCCTGATTGCATCCGGCGGAAATTCCTATCAATGGAATACTTCCGACAGTACAGATACAATTACCGTCAGTTTTCCGGGGACTTATACCGTGACTGTGACAGGTTCCAACGGTTGTTCGGATACCGCTTCCCGGGACGTGATTGTGTACCCCTTGCCTCCGGTAGGCTTTATTCTTGATCAGGATACTTTTTGTACCCAGGATCCTCCGTATTTCATGTCCGGCGGGTTTCCGGTTGGCGGAGTCTATTCAGGAGCCGGAGTTTTCAACAATGTGTTTGATCCCGCAGCTGCCGGACAAGGAATTGTTACCGTCAGCTACACCTACACGGACACCAATGGCTGCAGCAGAACCATTCCTCAATCGGTCACAGTACTCATTTGCCAGGAAATAAAGCCGCAGGAAGACAAACACGGGGTGGTCATTTTTCCAAATCCGGTTTCAGATATTTTGTCAATCGATCTCAGGGGTTCTGATCAATTTGATAACCTGTCCGTATTTGATGTCAACGGAAGGATCATCCGTGCTGTATCATTGGATCCGGCCTTGCTGGTTTTTCAATTAGATGTTCATGACCTTTCCACCGGGATTTATCTTCTGGAAATTAAGGGAAAAGGATTTTTTCGTCAGATGCTTCTGAAAAGGTAAACGCGATGTTCAAAAACCTGTTTGTATTCTGCGCTCTGATCACGAAAATGAAAACTGGTATTCGTCATCTTTGATACAAACTTCAGGCCTATTTTGCTCTGCATAATTTCTAACCAAAAACCATGAGGATATACCTACTCCTGATTTCTGCAATCTTGACACTTGAATCGAATGGTCAAACGGTGAAAGTATTGTTTGATGCTTCCAGTGCCCAGATGGCTGGAAATGCCGACTGGGTCATCGATGCAGATACGCGAAACCTAAAAACCGGAAGTGGTGGAGGGATGGTTACCGGTGGCAACGAATCCAATCCACAACGCATTCCAACACCGGCACAATCCGGAATCACTGCATCGACCTCCGGGACCTATTGGGCCGGGGCACTTTCCAGTTGGGCTGTCGATCTCGCGAAGAAAGGCTACACCGTTGAAACGCTTCCGTACAACGGTTTGATCACTTACGGTGTGAGTACGAATACTCAGGATCTGAGCAATTATAAGGTCTTCATCATTGATGAACCGAACATCCGGTTTACATCTGCAGAAAAAATTGCTATGCTGAATTTTGTAGCGAATGGAGGCGGCTTGTTCATGATAGCGGATCATACGGTGAGTGACCGTAACAATGACGGCTGGGATTCCCCGGCCATCTTCAATGACTTTATGACGAACAACGGCTCTGTGAGCAACCCTTTTGGAATTGCTTTTGACCTGCAGAATTTTTCGCAGACATCTTCAAACATCCTCAATTCTGCGACTGATCCCATTTTGCATGGAGTGATGGGAAATGTTACAGGTATTCAGTTCAACAACGGCACTTCCATGACATTGAATCGTACTGCAAATATGACTGTGAAAGGATTGGTTTTTAAAACCGGAGCTTCCACAACCGGAACAACATTATCCTTGTTTGCTGCTTCCAATTACAGATCCGGGAAAGTTTGCGGATTGGGTGACAGTTCACCGCCGGATGATGGTTCAGGGGATCCCAATGATGCCTTGTATTCTTCCTACAGCTCAGCTGTCAGTGGATCACATCAGAAGTTATTGGTGAATGCAGTGGTCTGGCTGGCAACCCCGGGAACTGCGCCACGCATTTCAGCTCCTTCAATTGCCGCTGCATCTACCTTGGGAATGAAATTGTATCCCAACCCTGCGGGCGAACAGATCCATTTATCCTATGTTTCCGACGAAAAAAATGCGTCCATAGTCACCGTGGTTGATCTTACCGGGCATGTTGTTTTCAGCCAGATCTTGAATCAAACAGGTAGTGCCGGTGAATTGGTCTTGGATCTTACCTCGTTTGCACAAGGAATGTATGTCGTCATTTTACAAAATGGAAAGGATGCAATAACCCAGCGGTTTATTCGTCAATAGAGATTAAATTCATCACTATTCAAGGCCTTGTAAATTTTACAAGGCCATTTTTCTATAGTGTTGCATTGGAATCGGCATGGCTGTCGGCTGTGCTGCATTAAACGTTTCAGTCCGAATGTGAAAGAACGTTCTTCAACGGAGAAAATCCATCAAGACGGGTTCTTCATGAATCATTTTGTGGGAGTTCATACGCTTTGCTGGAATTCTTACTCATTCGTATATCAGGACCCCACTGAAATCTCCTCCCTTTTTTGTACGTTTGCCATCAGAAACAGCCCTTTTTATTATGGAAATCCCCAAAACATACGATCCTTCGCAAGTTGAAGACAAATGGTACAGGCACTGGATGAAGCAAGGCTTTTTCAGGAGTGTGCCGGATGAGCGCGAACCGTATACGATTGTCATTCCCCCGCCGAATGTAACGGGTGTCTTGCACATGGGGCACATGCTCAACAACACCATCCAGGATGTATTGATACGCAGGGCACGGATGCAGGGAAAAAATGCCTGCTGGGTGCCGGGAACTGATCATGCTTCCATAGCAACAGAGGCGAAAGTGGTTGCTTTGCTGAGGGAAAAAGGCATAAAGAAAAGTGATCTCAGCCGTGAAGATTTTCTCAAGCATGCATGGGAATGGAAAGAGAAATATGGCGGGATCATCCTGGAGCAATTGAAAAAACTGGGTGCCTCCTGCGACTGGGATCGAACCCGGTTTACCATGGAAGATGATCTGAGTGATGCCGTGATTTCTGTATTTATTGATTTACACAAAAAGGGATACATCTACCGCGGCGTTCGGATGGTGAATTGGGATCCTGTTGGAAAGACTGCGCTGAGTGATGAAGAAGTTATTCACAAAGAAGTAAATTCCAAACTCACGCATGTACGGTATGCCTTGATTGATGCAGCCCTGGCAGCACTTTTGAAAGGATCGAAATCGGATTGGAAAATTGAAAATGATACCTGGACAGTTTCTGTAAACGGAAAAACGCAGAGTGGAAACCAATTCATCACAGTCGCAACTGTTCGTCCGGAAACCATTCTCGGTGACACCGGCGTTTGTGTGCATCCGGATGATCCGCGCTATACAAAACTGAAAGGAATGTTCGCCGTGATCCCGATGGTGAATCGCCCGGTACCGGTCATTTTCGATGACTACATTGATATGGAATTTGGTACCGGTGCTTTGAAAGTGACACCTGCTCATGATATTAATGACTACAACCTCGGACAGAAACACGGTCTGCCTGTTGTCGATACACTGAACGACGACGGTACCATGAGCAAAGCCGCGCAATTCTACATCGGTGAAGATCGTTTTAGTGTACGTAAGAAAATTACCAAGGACCTCGAAGCGATGGGCAATGTGGTGAAAGTCGAGGATTACAAAAATAAAGTTGGATTTTCTGAACGTACAGATGCCGTGATCGAGCCAAAACTGTCCATGCAATGGTTTTTGAAAATGGATACCATTTCCAAACCGGCTCTGGAGAATGTTTTGAACGGAACGATCAAGCTTATCCCGGAGAAGTTTATTAATACGTACAAACACTGGATGGAGAATGTCCACGACTGGTGCATCTCCCGTCAACTCTGGTGGGGACAGCAGATTCCGGCATGGTATTCAGCGGATGGAAAATATGTTGTTGCAAAAACGTCTGCGGAAGCAATTGAATTGTTCAAACAACAGGGTCTTGTTTTGCAAGCGTCCGAGCTGAAACAGGACGAGGATGTACTGGATACATGGTTTAGCTCCTGGCTCTGGCCCATCAGTGTGTTTGACGGATTCAAAGATCCGGGCAATAAAGACATCCGGTATTATTATCCAACAAATGATTTGATCACGGCACCAGAAATTTTATTTTTCTGGGTGGCACGAATGATCATTGCCGGGTATGAATACATGGATGAAAGGCCATTCTCGAACGTGTACCTCACCGGAATTGTGCGCGACAAGCAGGGCAGAAAGATGTCGAAATCCCTCGGCAATTCTCCTGATCCGCTGGATCTCATTAAAAAATACAGTGCTGATGGAGTGAGGGTAGGAATGTTGCTGAGTTCTCCTGCGGGAAATGATTTGCTTTTTGATGAATCACTCTGTGAGCAGGGAAGGAATTTTGCAAATAAAATCTGGAATGTTTTCCGTCTTGTAAAAGGATGGTCGGTGGATACATCGATGATGCAAAGTTCCAGTTCCGCTGTTTCCGTGGACTGGTTTGCTTCCCGTTTTCAGGAACAATTGCTCGTCATCAATGATCATTATTCCAAGCACAGGATGAGTGATGCCCTGATGGCAACGTACAAATTGATTTGGGATGATTTCTGTTCCTGGTATCTGGAAATGGTCAAGCCGGAGTTTGTTGACGGACAATCTCTGCCCATCGACAAGGCAACCTATGAAGCCACAATAGCTTTCTTTGAACAATTGCTCAAGGTTGTACATCCCTGGATGCCCTTCATTTCGGAGGAGCTGTGGTCCTTGTTGGGTGAACGTAAAGAGACGGATTGTATCATCGTAGCTTCCTGGCCTTCTTCCGGTAAGATGGAGGATAGCCTGCTGAGTGGATTTGAAACAGCAAGTGAAGTGATCGGTCAGCTCCGCAATTTGCGGAAGCAAAAAAATATTTCTCCCAAGGAAAAGTTGTCGCTATACTACAATTCAAAACAGGCAATGGATCCCCGTTTCGATGAACTGATTTGCAAACTGGGGAACCTTGATCAGCTGAACAGCACAGATACAAAAATAGACAATGCTATTCCGTTTATCGTGAAACAATATGAATTCTATGTTCCGCTCACGGCAGGTATTGATTTGAAGGCTGAGAAGGAACGGTTGATGAACGAACTGGAGTACAACAAAGGATTTCTGAAATCCGTACAAGCCAAGCTTGCGAATGAGCGATTTGTTTCGAATGCCAAACCGGATATTGTGGAGAATGAAAAGAAGAAACAGGCGGATGCCGAAGCCAAGATCAAGGCAATCGAAGAGCAATTGGCCAACCTGATTTAACCGTAGTTTTGAGCGGTTTCATGTATGCAATACTGTAGAATTCGATGAGAAAATTTCTGAAAATTCTATTGTGGATATTTCTTTCTGTTCTTCTCGTTGCCTTGGTGTTCGCATTGTTTAACCGCGAACTTGTTTCTTATGGGTGGGAGCAGTTTAAAGGGCAAATGCACATCGTTGTCAATTCCCGTCCGACAGATGAAATGTTGCAGGATCCTGCAGTGCCTGACTCATTGAAGGAGAAAATTCGATTCATCGATCGTGTGAAGCGTTTTGCCATTGATTCCCTCGGACTCAAACCTTCTAAAAATTACACCACACTGTATGACCAGCATGGCAAACCCATCTTGTGGGTGGTGACAGCAAGTGAGCCTTTTGCAATCCGTGCCTATACCTGGAAATTCCCTGTACTGGGTAGTGTTTCTTACAAAGGGTTCTTCAACAAACAAAAAGGGGAGAAACTGGATTCATTATTGCAGAGCCGGGGGTACGATACAGATTTCGGGGAAGTAAGTGCATGGAGTACATTGGGCTGGTTTCGTGATCCCATTCTGTCCAACATGCTTCGCCGGAAAGCTGGCCACCTTGCGGAATTGATCATTCACGAAATGACACATGCTACTTTGTATGCGAAGAGCAATGTCGATTTTA
>DAORHY010000186.1:0-7595 GCA_035438225.1 Bacteroidia bacterium | reverse complement strand
GAAAACCCTTTTTCAGAATGAGACGGATGCCCGCATTCCCAGGAATAGTTTCGAAAGCAGCCTGGTTAATTCTGCCAACCAATTCATTGTTCAAAGGGATAAAAAGACAGAGGTAGTTGCCGGATACCACTGGTTCGGGCGTTGGGGACGTGATACTTTCATTTCTCTGCCGGGACTCACCCTGGTCACTGGCAAACCGGAACTCTGTAAAGCGGTGCTGGTAACCATGGCCGCGCAGATGAAAAACGGATTGTTCCCGAATATGGGTAATTCCTATAACAGTGTGGATGCTCCGCTTTGGTTTTTCTGGGCATTGCAGCAGTATGGACAATTCACCAAACAGGAGGGAAGTATTTGGAAAACATTCGGGTCAAGAATGCGTTCCGTTCTCGAAGCCTTTCGTCAGGGAACAGATTACAACATCCAAATGCTTGAGAACGGGCTTGTTTATGCAGGTGTTCCGGGCCATGCACTCACCTGGATGGATGCTGTGGTTGATGGCAAGCCGGTTACTCCCCGTACCGGAATGCCTGTTGAAATCAATGCGCTTTGGTACAATGCAATTTGTTATTCCCTCCACCTGGCACACAAAGCCGGAGACCAGAAATTTATTGATCAGTGGGTGGAATATCCGCCACTGATCTCCGCATCTTTTGTAAAAACATTCTGGGATGATAAACGCAATTACCTCGCTGATGTTGTGAATGGAACAGATAAAGACTGGTCTGTCCGTCCCAACCAGGTTATTGTTACTTCGTTGCCCTATTCTCCGGTGGACGAAGCGATCAAATCTGCAGTCCTGCTTAAAGTTCAAAATGAATTACTCACACCCCGGGGTTTGCGCACGCTGAGTCCGAAATCTCCGGAATACAAAGGCGTTTATTTCGGGGATCAGAAAACCCGTGACAGGGCGTACCACCAGGGAACCGTATGGCCCTGGCTACTCGGACATTTTGCGGAAGGATATTTGAAATTACACGGTAAGAATGGGATTCCGTTCATCCGTCATTTGTATGAAGGTTTTGGTCCCACACTCATGGAGCATGGAATGTCAACGATATCGGAAGTATTTGATGGGGATCCGCCACACAGAGCTGAAGGCGCTATCTCACAAGCCTGGAGTGTTGCGGAAATATTGCGGATCAATTACCTGCTGAATAAATATGCCCGGCAAAAGGAGTCCGTGCAGTCCAGGATGTAAAAAAGGTCGGGCCTGTAGGCCGCTATAAATATGAAGTTATTGCTTAAATTTTTATTACAGAAATCAGTTTACAAGGGATGAAGGTGTTAATGTTCGGGTGGGAATTCCCACCGCATATTTCGGGGGGGTTAGGCACCGCATGTTACGGTTTGTCAAAGGGATTGCTATACAATAATGTTGAAGTGTTGTTTGTTGTGCCCAGGATGTATGGAGATGAAGACAGTGAAAGTATCCGGCTGATTGATGCAAGTGATGTATTACTGGATGTTAATGAAGTGAAATACCATGAAGTCTGGCGAAAACTCACTGTCATCGGTGTGCATTCCATCCTGATTCCATACATGTCTCCGGAAGAGTTTTCCCGAGCGAGTACTTTTGCAAGTTTGGAAAAAACAGACATTGAAAATTCAGTCTTCAGGACCCGGTTTCAATTCAGTGGAAAATACGGACATGACTTGTTCAAGGAAGTTGCCCGTTATGCAGTTGTTGCTGCAAAAATAGCGGCGGCTCAGGAATTTGATGTAATCCACGCCCACGACTGGCTAACGTATCCGGCGGCAATAGCTGCACGGGAAGTTAGCGGCAAACCGTTCATCGCCCACGTGCATGCGACGGAATTTGATCGTTCCGGAGAACATGTAAACCAGGAGATCTACGAAATGGAACGGCAGGGGATGCAGGCTGCAGATAAAATTATTGCTGTAAGCCGGCTAACACGAAATATTATCATCACCCGGTATGGGATTCATCCGGATAAAGTAAAAGTGGTGCACAATGCTGTGATGCCGGTTGTGCAACACCAACGCAGGCCGGAACGGTATTTCCCTGAAAAGCTCGTGACCTTCCTCGGTCGTGTCACATTCCAGAAGGGGCCCGACTATTTTGTGGAAGCGGCATACAAAGTATTAAAAAAAGATAAGAATGTTCGTTTCGTCATGGCCGGTACCGGTGATATGTTGCCCAAAATAATTCGCAGGGTTGCACAGCTCCGCATTGGTTCACGTTTCCATTTCTCCGGATTTCTCAATGCACGTGAAGTGGATCATGTATTCGGTTTGAGTGATGTATATGTGATGCCTTCTGTTTCCGAACCCTTTGGAATTTCCCCGCTCGAAGCCATCCGTTCCAATGTACCGGTGATCATTTCCAAACAAAGCGGCGTTGCTGAAATATTGAGACATGCGCTCACCGTTGATTTTTGGGATGTGGATGATATTGCAGATAAAATATACGGTTTATTGCATTATAAAGGAATATCACAAATGTTTATCAGTCACGGTAAAGAAGAAGTTGAAAACCTCAAATGGGACGATGCCGCCTGGAAAGTGAAAAATGTCTATGAAGAAGTTGTGCAGCAGCAGAAATCACTGGCGTTGCAGGGATAAAAAAGCAGGATACCTCAACCTGCCTGCGTCTCTGTAGAGATACTGTCAATAAAATGAAAAAACCTTAATTACCTGAAGACCTTTCATCATGCGTTCCATCTGTTTTTATTTTCAAGTGCATCAGCCGGTGAGGCTGCGCCGATATCGTTTTTTTGAGATCGGGAAAAATCATCAGTACTATGATGATCATGCAAACAGAACAATCATGCAAAAGGTAGCGTCCAAAGGATACCTGCCGACCAATCAGATGCTGTTGGATTTGATTCGGGAATACGGACAGCAATTTAAAGTTTCATTTTCTGTGACAGGTACCGCACTGGTGCAGATGGAGAAGTATTCTCCGCAAACGCTCGAGAGCTTTCAGAAGCTTGCGGCAACAGGGTGTGTGGAGTTTCTCGGAGAAACGTATGCACATTCCCTGAGTTCCCTGAAAAGCAAAGATGAATTTGTAAACCAGGTAGGTCTGCACAAAGAAAAAATAAAGGAGCATTTCGGCCAGGACCCGGTTGTATTCCGGAACACCGAGTTGATTTATTCTGACGATATCAGTGATATGGTGGAGGAGATGGGATTCAAAGCCCAGCTCACAGAAGGAGCGAAACAAATTCTCGGTTGGAAAAGCCCGAACTACCTGTACTGTAGCGCACGCAGGCCAAAACTCAAATTGCTGCTGAAAAATTATCGCCTCAGCGATGATATCGCATTCCGTTTCTCCAACCGCGACTGGCCCGATTGGCCTTTAACTTCCGAAAAATTTGTCGGATGGCTCAATGAACTGCCACCCGAAGAAGAAATTGTGAATCTCTTCATGGACTATGAAACATTCGGAGAACACCAGTGGGCGGAAACAGGAATTTTTGATTTCATGCGGCACCTGCCCAAAGCTCTCTTTTCTCAGTCCAATTATAAATTCATGACTCCATCTGAAGCAGTGGAAGCATTGAATCCCGTTGGACCTATCCATGTCCCATTCCCGATTTCATGGGCGGATGAAGAACGCGACCTGACTGCATGGCTTGGAAATGACCTTCAGGATGATGCGTTTGACAGCCTGTATAAAATGGAATCAATGATTCGGAATACCACAGATAAAAATTTACTGAAAGACTGGGAGTATCTGCAGACGAGTGACCATTTCTATTACATGTGTACCAAATTCTTTTCTGACGGAGACGTACATAAATATTTTAATCCGTACGATACTCCGTACGAAGCATTCATTAATTATATGAATGTGCTGAGTGACTTTACTCTTCGTCTTGAAAAATCAGCAGATACGGCTGGTGTGAAGACAACAAAGGCAGTGAAGAAAGTGCCGGTTAAAAAGAAAAAAACAAAAGCAGTTGAGTCAGATTTGTCATAGCTGGCTACCAGCCGGGACAATGACTGTCAGGATCTAATAGTTTAACAAAGTTCAGAACAATTTTATCACTATGCAGGAAAAAATTTCAAGCAGGCCAGATTACATTTTCGAAGTAAGCTGGGAAGTGTGTAACAAGGTAGGTGGAATACATACCGTAATTACCAGTAAATCCGATACTGTTGTGCAGGAATGGGGTGAACATTATATCACATTGGGACCGGACGTGTGGAAAGGTTCCGGTGAACACCCGGAATTCCTGGAAGATCCACTGCTCTTTTCAGCTTGGAAGGAAAGGGCAGCATCGGAAGGATTGCGTGTAAAAATCGGCAGATGGAAACAGGCAAATGAAGCCATCGCCATTCTCGTTGATTTCACTCCATTCTTCCATCAAAGAGATGAGATTTTTGCAAGTCTGTGGTCGGGATTTAAACTGGATTCACTCACCGGACAATGGGATTATATTGAACCTGCCATATTTGGTTATGCTACCGGGAAAGTAATCGAGAGTTTCTATAAATTCCATCTTTCATTTAAAGATAAAATCATTGCCCAGTTCCACGAATGGATGACAGGAACAGGTGTGTTGTACCTGCACGAACGTGTTCCGCAAATTGGTACCGTGCTCACTACACACGCTACTGTTGTCGGCCGTTCAATTGCCGGCAACGGCTGGCCGCTTTACGATAAACTGGATGAATACAACGGCGATGAAGTCGCTAAAGATTTCAATGTTCTTGCAAAGCAATCGCTCGAGAAAAAAGCAGCGCATTTCGCAGATTGTTTTACAACGGTCAGCGAGATTACCGCAAAAGAATGCGTCCAGTTCCTGGATGAAACTCCCGATATCATTACACCCAATGGTTTTGAAGTTAAGATGGTACCGGAGGACGGAAATTTTGATGAGAAAAGACTGATCGCACGCAGGAAACTTTTTTCTGTTGCAAAAGCAGTTACCGGAGCGGATTTGCCCGATGATACCATGTTCCTCGCAAAAAGCGGTCGTTATGAATTCCGCAATAAAGGAATTGATGTTTTCATCGATGCAATGGGAAAACTGAATGCGAATCCCGACCTGAGCCGTACCATTGTAGCATTCATCATGGTTCCTGCTCACCATACCGGCGCACGGAAAGATCTTGCAGAAAGGCTTCAAAATGGATCCATGCCCGTGCATCCGGAAAATCTTACGCATTGCCTCCAGGATATTGAATCGGATCCTGTAATGAACCGCTTAAAGAACAACGCACTCAACAATGCTCCCGGTGATAAAGTAAAAGTAATTTTTGTTCCAACGTATCTCAATGGTGACGATGGAATTTTTGATTTAAACTACTATGATCTGATTATCGGCTTCGATTTGTCTGTGTTCCCTTCCTATTATGAACCCTGGGGATATACGCCGCTGGAAAGTCTTGCTTATCATGTGCCAACGATTACCACCCAGCTTGCCGGTTTTGGTAAATGGATGCGGACAAACCTGGGGAATGTAAACACGGGTATTTTTGTCGTCGATCGTGGCGACAATGATGCAGACGAAACAGCTGTGAAAATTTCCAATATCGTTCTCAATTTTTCAAATAAAAACAAGGATGAAGTGGGCGTCGCACGGGATTCGGCTTTAAAATTATCCAAAACTGTTCAGTGGAGCAACCTGATCGACTATTACAAGAAAGCGTATGATATTGCTTTGCAGAAGAGTGAAAGCAGAGAGTATCTCTACCGCAACAAACATGAAGTAGCACCCATTGACAAAGGGATTATCAATTATCCTAAAAGCAATCAACCGAAGTGGAGGAGAATATTTGTGCAATCGGAATTTCCGAAAGCGCTGGAGCCGCTTCATGAACTTTCGCGCAACTTGTGGTGGTCATGGAATCTTGAAGCCTCCGAACTTTTTGAAATGATCGATGCAGAATTATGGGCACGGTATAAGAAGAACCCGGTTGCCATGCTGGATGTTCTTCCGTATGTGAAACTCAAAAGGCTTGAAAAGAACAGTGAATTCCTTGATAAACTGCAGTCGGTCTATACTTCGTTCCGGAAATACATGGACGAACCGAAACATGAAAACTGGCCAAAGGTGGCCTATTTCTGCATGGAATACGGATTGAATCATATCGTTCGTCTGTATTCGGGAGGCCTCGGCATCCTGGCAGGTGATTACCTGAAGGAGGCAAGCGATACAGGTGTGGATATGGTCGGTGTTGGATTGTTGTACCGCTACGGTTATTTTAAACAAACATTATCAAAACACGGAGAGCAGCTTTCCGAATACAAATCCCAGAAGTTCTCATTCCTCCCCATACTTCCTGTCCGGGATGATGAGGGAAACTGGTTAAAAATCAGCCTTGCCTTCCCCGGCCGAAGGGTTTACGCAAAGATCTGGAAAATCAATGTTGGCAGAGTTCCATTGTACCTCCTCGATACCGACATTGATGAGAATAGCGCCGACGATCGGTTCATTACATATCAATTGTACGGGGGCGATCATGAAAATCGGATCAAACAGGAAATATTGCTGGGGATCGGCGGTGACCGCCTGTTGAAGTTGCTTGGCATTAAAGCAAACGTGTACCATTGTAACGAGGGACACGCAGCTTTTGTCGGCCTTGAAAGAATACGCGACCTCATTATTTCTGAGAATATTTCTTACGATGAAGCGTTGGATATCGTCCGGGCTTCTACTTTATTTACAACCCATACACCTGTTCCTGCCGGACATGATGTTTTCACTGAAGAAATGATCCGCGCCTACCTGAGTGAATATCCGACCCTCTTCAATATCACGTGGGAGAAGTTTGTCGGACTGGGAAGGGTAGATGAAAATGATACACATGAAAAGTACTCCATGAGTCATCTCGCGGCGCATGTATCGCAGGAGATAAACGGCGTAAGTGAAATTCACGGACGTGTATCACAGGAGATGTTCCAGCACTTGTGGCCGGGATTCATGCCCAATGAACTCCATGTGAGTTACATCACCAACGGTGTGCATTATCAAACCTGGACTGCGCGTCAGTGGCAGGTGATTTTTAAAGAGATGTTCGAAAGTAAAACTCCGTTTCGTCAAATTGATGAACAGATGAAGCAGGCGATACTGAAAATGCCTGAACAAACTATCTGGAGCATCCGCAAGGAATTGAAACGCGACCTTGTAAAAGTTATGCATGATAAAATCGAGTCCGACATGACCCGTCGTCATGAAAATCCGAAGGAGATCATTGAAGTCAGCGATTCACTCCGGGAAGATGTGCTGGTGATTGGGTTCGCACGGCGTTTTGCTACATACAAGCGCGCTCACCTGCTTCTTCAGAACATACAAAAGCTCAAGGATATTCTCAGTAATTCCGCCAGACCGGTCCAGTTTTTATTTGCAGGTAAAGCCCATCCAAATGACAAAGCAGGCCAGGACCTGATTAAGAAAATCGTTGAAATATCTGAATTGCCGGAATTTACCGGCCGGATCATCTTCCTCGAAAATTATGACATGGAAGTTGCGAAGTACCTCGTACAGGGAGTCGATGTATGGCTCAATAATCCGGACAGGGGCATGGAAGCATCCGGTACAAGTGGTATGAAAGCTTCGCTGAATGGTGTATTGAATCTTAGTGTGCTTGACGGATGGTGGGCAGAGGGCTATTTGCCC
>DAORHY010000185.1:0-7596 GCA_035438225.1 Bacteroidia bacterium | reverse complement strand
CCGTCATGATATCAACCATGGAAAAGGCGCTGCAGTGAGAACGGGTGCCTCAAATGCTACCGGAGATATTTTGCTGATTCAGGATGCAGACCTGGAACTGACTCCGCGCGACATTCCGGATATGCTTGAAGCAAAAAACGAACTCAATGTGCCTTTCATCAACGGGTCACGCTATCTGCCCGGAGTCAGAAGAACCCAGGCATCGTACAAACGATATTTTTTCAATAAATTATTTACAAATATTGCATCCGTGTTGATCGATGTGCATCTTACCGATGTCGCCTGTGGATATAAACTTCTCGATAAAACACTTTTTGATAAATTAAATCTCAGAGAAAACAGGTTTGGTTTTGAAGCAGAACTGATTTTAAAATGTGCACGTTTTCAGAAAAATTGGATTGCCGAAGTTCCGGTACATTATTATCCAAGAAACAAAGGAGAAGGTAAAAAGCTCAGAAACCTGGATGGTTTCCGGATTCTGAAAACCATTTTGAAGTACGGTTTGTTCAGAATGAAATAAAGCACCGTTTTATCAACGATTGCATCTTTTTATTTTTTTTCTTCTTCCTGAACGATCCGTTTAAATTCAATGTGGATATTGTCTACATAAATTTTCTTCTTCCCTTTGTTCCAGAAGTAAATCCTGCCTGTTTCTGTATTCGGCCTGTAAAAATATCTTGCAGACATGTAAACTTTGTTCCAGTTGTTAACCGGAATGTTTTTGTCTTCTGCGACATCTTTTGAAAAGTATTGAGTCACACCGGTATCATTTTGTGTAGAAAATACCACGAATAAATCTTCACGGGAAATTTCTTCTTCACAATATATATCGGCATTTACAAAAATGCTGTCGGCCCATTTTGAATTCAGGTCTTCCAGTCCGAAAACATAAGGATACGAGAAGGGAACAGCCGGAGAAAGTGCAAAGGAATAATTTCCGTCTTTTTTTATCGCTGTTGTAATCCCATCGATTGCGAGCGGTTCCAATTCGAAATCCTGCAGGTAAAAGTAGGCTCTGCCGGGTTGCGTAGGCGGTAAATTATAGGGAAGCCCGGCACGTGCCCGATCATAATCCGGCCGTTCCATATTTGCCCACCATTCTCCCCGCGTTTCGGTCATGAAGAAACCCATAAAGTATAATTTTTTCGTCATGCCATCCATCCCGATCAGCCCTTTGCTGAACTGCCAGTGCTGGAACAAATTCAGACTGATCAACGCCAAGAATACCGGAACCGATATCCATTTTAGTATCCTGCGGTTTTTTATCCAGTCAAGAAAGGCAGCAAATGGAAGAGCAAGCATACCGTAGAGATCAACCATTGGCCTTTGTCCGAAGGATCCGCCATACCACCAGGACCACCAGCTGAAAAAGACATAAACACAAATACACAGAGTAGCCAGTATGCCCAGGTTGAATGCCCTGGTCACCGGCCGGAACAGAAAAATCCCAAGCACAGCAACAGTCATCACCGGAGTGTACAACAGCCAGCCCTTCCTGTAGCTGAACAACCCATCCAGGATGTGCGGATCGTTAAAGAAAAAACGCTCAGCCGTATACGAATAGTATACCCAATGCCCTGTAGCACTGTGCCAGTAAATCATCTGCGGCACAATGCAAAGGAATACACAAATGCAAAGCAGAATTATCAGGAATCGCTCTTTCCAGAAGAATGAAAATTTTTCCAGTAAGGTTTTCCAGGAGAGAACGTTGTATAGAATGAAAGGTAAAGTAAGTAACAACATTGTCGGCCGGATTAAAATCGCCAGTCCGATTAAAAATCCGACGCGAATGGTGTTTTTCCAGTCCGGATGTTCATGCCATTTCACAGTAAAATATAAGTACACGCAAATAATGGAAAAAAGGAAGGCATGAGACATCGCTGCTTCCCGGGTGGTGTACCAAACCAGGTTCGTGCCGAAATAAACGCAGAGCAACGTCAGGGCTGTGATTGTATCGGAGAAATAGCGGAGCAGCAATTTTCTCAGGTACCACAAGCCAACCATCACATAGAAAAAACAACTCAACACCAGTGCTGAGTGATAGGGCCTTGAAAAACCATCGGCAGCATAGGACGATATTTTTGCGTAAGCATGAGCAAGCCAGAAAAAAGGCATATACAAGATGCTGAGTCCCATCGTTGTTTTCAGAACAAACCTGCCGTCTTCCGTCGTCTCCGGCCAATACTTATCCTTGTATGCTTCGCGGTCTTTATTAATAAACGAAAGGGTGGCATCATGATAAATAAAGAAAGCAGGAAGGTATCCGTAATAGGACACTACGTCACTGATTATCTGATCCCTTCGGTTTTCACCATTGATAAAAAAACAGGAAATCAAAAAGGCAAAGATGATCAGAAGGACAAGCTTACTTTTACTGAAACTGGTCGTGCGCATAGAAAGAGTAACCTTTACGGCGAAATCAGGCGAATATTTCTCCTCAGGAACGGGTGTTCAAATGTAGAAAAATTTTATTGAGGCGGGGAGTCTTCAACAGGAAAAGCAAATTGATTCTATGGTGAACGACAAGGTACTGCCGGATCATCGAGCCTCATTTTATACGGGTATAAAGTTTCAGACGTGTTTGCTGTTCAGGATTCAATCGGGTGAATAATTTTGCAGGATCGATAATCCGTTCTATTTCTTTTCATAATTTTATGGTTCACCTTCACCTTTCGTTTTATTCAAATGAAAATTTTCACTTGTATAGCTTCCGGTTGGATAAAATTAAATTCGATTACTGCAATTTTTATTCTGTACATCTTGTGGGTTCCGGGAGTTTCACGGGCACAGAATTTTAATTACGAAGGACTTGGCTTCACGCTGCTGTCTGATCTTACGCTTTCCGGAGACACCCTGTATGCCGCTACATACGATGGCATATACAAAAGGCATGTGTCCTCCGGCGATACCACCTGGATGGCTGCAGGTTTGCAGGATACACATGTTGTTCAATTGCTGGTAAAAGACCCCCGGACATTTATTTGTGTGATTGAAAGCGGAAGTACCGGAAGTTTGTTGATATACAAAAGCACCAATGGAGGTACGTCGTTTGTTCCGTTGCTTTCTGCTTTATCTCCGTCAGTAACTTACCTGTTTCTTGATGTATTGGCGCATCCTCCTACGGATTTCGATACATTGTATTCCCTGCATCACAGAAAGAAAACTGTTGATGGCGGAATCTACTGGGATACCCTGCCCGCGAACCAACTGGCGGATCGTTTTATCGCGATTGATCCGGAGCATCACAATCGGGTTATCATTGGTGGTGAAACAATGATCTTCTCGGCGTATCTCCAGATTTCTCCGGACCATGGGGATACATGGTCTTTCGCTGCAATGAACGGGTACTTTGCCGGTGATAATTGTGCACACGATATCGCCTTCGATGCGGGTGATTGGTTCGCTGCCGGAGAAGGAGTGGTTTGCAAATCATCCGATAGTGGCAATACCTGGACACAACTTCTGAATACATGGTCATATCCTGTGGATTTCAGTCTGTACAATTTTGACATTGAAATTAGTCCTTCGGATCCTGACCGTTTGTACATGACCGGTACTAACTGGTCGGCGGCAAGGGTCCCGTTGTTCTATTCGCAGGATCGCGGAGTGACCTGGGACACACTTGCTTCTCGCCCCGCTGTCAGCGGTAATCCGCAAATTGTTTGTCTTACAGTTTACAAAACGGCAACCGGCGACAAGGTTTATATGGGAGGCAAGGGTGTGTATAGTTTTGATAATCCTACTTCCGGAATCAACGGTCCGGAAAGTATTCAAGCCATTCATGTTTTTCCAAATCCTGCTGGGACAGACATCCGCATTTCCATTCCAGGAATCGATGCGTATGATGTATCTGTTTTTAATACGATCGGTTCAATGATTTATTCCGGAGCCAATACCCGGCGGTTAAATACGGCAGAATGGCCTTCAGGTGTTTATTTACTGCAAGTACATTTCGGAAATACAACAAGGAATTTTCGGGTGTTTCATATGTGAGTGTATACTCATTTGCAATGGTAAATTCGAACGCAGCAATTCAGTTTGCTTTATTGGTTTGATTAAACCTCAATTCCTTTATTGTTGATTGGTTGAGCCGTCTCAGACATTTTTAAATCCACATTTTTAATGCATCCTGAATTTAGTTTCTCCGGTGAATAAGGAGTACGACGACAAGGACAGGGGAATTTGCGATTACCGGAGTCGATGAACGTTCATTCCTTTTTCCGGAAAAAATTCCCAAAATGGAATTCCCCTGCTTTTTTAGTGTTGAAAATTTTGCAAATAAACACGTTTTCATCCTTTGGTACAGTGATGGTAATTGGCGCTGCCGGATGAAAGGACTTTTCCGGATGCCGGACTTTTAAAGCCAGTCGGATGACGGGAAAAAAATTATTTGAAGAAATGTGTCAGGTGATGAAGCATCATTGTTTGTCAGGATTGAAGGACGCCATGACCAATCATTTAAATGGCTCATTTCCGAAAAAACAAATCGTGCGAAACCTGAAGCTCAGTGAAGAATCATTATGTGTAGGAACAGTTTAGTAAATTATTATCTGCTTTGCTCTTTCGTATTGCTGAGTTCATTCGGTGATCTTCGCGCACAATGCAATGATTTTTATATTACCGGAAGCAGGGCAGCCATTGCATGCAAAACATCCGTTGAGGACGTGGTGTGGGTCAGCGCCAGCTCATCCCTCCACAATACAATTTCCGGTAATTCATTGACCAAATTCAACAGCAACGCCGGGTGGGACGGAAATGGATTTTCATATCAATCCGTTATCAACAACGGGTACATGCAAACCACGGTTGTGGAAACCAATAAATCGCGTATTGTTGGTCTCAGCGCTGCGGATCTGGATAATTCAAACACGACAATTCAATATGCATTCCACCTGATCAGCACAGGAAGTTTGCAAATCATGGAATCCGGAACCAGCCGGGGAACATTTGGTACCTATGCCTCATCGGATATTTTGAAAATAGCCGTTGAGAGTGGCATCGTCAGGTATTATCAGAATGGAAACCTCCTTTACATCAGCAACATTGCTCCGACACTACCTTTGTATGTCGATGTTTCCACACGTCATACAGGGGCCACCGTGTCAAACGTAAAGGTCTGCAACGGAAATTTAGGGGTATTTACTGCGACCGGAACCAATGCGGGAACCTTTCCGGTTTTCCAGTGGCAGCTGAACGGTATCAATACAGGTTCAAACAGTCCGACGTATACCAATACTTCGCTCAGCAGTACGGACGTTATTACTTGTACACTCACGGCGGGTGCAGACGGTTGTTTGCCTTTCACAATTTATAATTCCAATTCCATCACCATCGGCGACATCGACCCTGCGATGCAAACCGGATTTTACATTACCGGGACTCCGGCCGCCAGCACCTGTAAGGAAACAGTTGAAGATGTTGTTTGGGTGCCCTCAGGTTCTACTGCCAAAAATACGATTTCGGGAAATTCACTCACGAAAGAAACAAGTGACGGAAACTGGGATGGCAATGGTTTTTCATACCAATCCGTTTCGAACAACGGCTACATGATTACCACCGCTGCGGAAACCAACAAGGACCGGATAATAGGATTGAGTACGTCAGATTTCGGTACCAATAATGCGTCCATTCAATTTGCATTCCGGATGGGTGCAACAGGAAACCTGACCATCTATGAATCCGGAAACAACCGCGGGACTTTCGGAACCTATGCAACCGGAGACATTTTAAAAATTGCAGTCGAAAGCAACATTGTGAAGTATTATAAAAACGGAATGATGTTATACATCAGCACGGTATCTCCTTCGCTTCCTTTGTATGTTGACGTATCCACACGGAGTGTAGGCGCAACAATAGCTGCAGTTCAGGTTTCGAACGGCAATACCGGGACGTTTACTGCCCTTGCCTTGAATATGGGAACTTCACCCACCTATCAATGGACTGTCAACGGAATTCCGGCAGGAACGAACAGTTCAACATTTACCAATACTGCATTGCCAAACACGGATTCAATCATCTGCAGTATCATACCTGATTTGGGCGGATGCAGCAGCAGTGCTTTTACTTCCAACACAATTTCTCTTGGCGACATCAACCCGACCTTGCAAAATGAATTCTACATCACCGGGTCGCCGGCTGCCAGCGCATGCAAGGAGGCCGTTTCAGATGTTGTTTGGGTGATCGCTGCTTCCGGGGTGAAAAATAATATTTCCGGAAATTCCCTGACCAAAATGATCAGCAATGGCAATTGGGATGGAAATGCATTTTCGATGCAATCTGTTTCCAATAACGGATACATGCAAACAATCGCCGCCGAAACGAATCAATCGCGGATGATCGGACTGAGTGCTACAGATGTCAACAGCAATTACACATCCATTCAATTTGCCTTTTATCTGACCAATACCGGGACCATCCAGATTTATGAATCCGGGACTTCCAGGGGATCCTTCGGTACGTATGCAACCAGTGATACTTTTAAAATTGCTGTTGAGAATACTGTTGTGAAGTATTATAAAAACAGTACATCGCTATACATTAGTAATCTTGTTCCGGCACTTCCGCTGTTCGTTGATGTGTCTACCTATACAATCGGGGCAACGATCGCTGACGTAAAAGTTTCCAATGGAAACATCAGCACATTTACCGCATATGGGAGCAACCTTGGAATTGCACCCGTTTACCAATGGCAGCTCAATGGTATAAATGTCGGAACAAACAGCACTACCTATACAAATTCAGGACTGAATAGTTACGATGTCATCACCTGCCTGGTCACACCTGATCTGGGTGGTTGCAGCAGCCAATCATTTACTTCCAATACCATTTTGATTAAAGACATAAATCAAACGCAGCAAAATGAATTTTATATAACCGGTACGCCGGCGTCAAATGCCTGCAAAGAATCCGTTGTTGATGTTGTGTGGAGCATTGCTGCTTCCGGTGCAAAGAATACAATATCTTCCAATTCTCTGACCAAGCGGACCAGTAATGGTGTGTGGAATGGGAATGGATTTTCTTACCAATCCGTTTCCAACAATGGCTACATGCAAACAACTGTTGTGGAAACAAACAAAGCAAGGGTTGTAGGACTGAGTTCGGCGGATCTGAACAGCAACTACACAAGCATTCAATACGCATTCTACCTGATGAACACAGGCAGTTTGCGTGTTTATGAATCCGGAACAAACCGGGGAGCCTTTGGAACGTATGCGGCTTCGGATATTCTTAAAATTGCAGTTGAAAACAGTGTTGTTAAATATTATAAAAACGGAACGGTCGTCTACACCAGTACGATTGCTCCGGTCCTGCCGCTGTATGTTGATGTATCTACAAATGCAACCGGAGCTACCGTATCCAATGTGAAAGTGTCGAATGGAAATATCAGCACATTCGCTGCCGTTGGAACGAATCTTGGCGCAGCGCCAACATATCAATGGCAGTTAAACGGTGTTGACGTCGGCAGCAACAGCACAACCTATTCAAACAACGGGCTGGTTGACGGAGACGCGATCACCTGTATTGTGACTCCGGATCTTGGTGGTTGCAGCAACAGTGCATTCACATCCAATGCGGTTACAGTTCTTGAACCCTCAA
>DAORHY010000184.1:0-7599 GCA_035438225.1 Bacteroidia bacterium | reverse complement strand
CACCCTTCACCCTTCACCCTTCACCCTTCACCCTTCACCCTTCACCCTTCACTAAAAAAATGAAAGGCATCATCCTCGCCGGGGGCTCCGGTACCCGACTTCATCCGCTGACATTGGCCATGAGCAAACAAATGATGCCGGTGTATGATAAACCCATGATCTATTATCCGCTGTCTGTTTTGATGGCGGCGGGAATCAACGAGATCCTGATCATCTCCACACCTCTGGATCTTCCAAATTTCAAACGATTGCTGGGCGACGGTTCAGCGATTGGTTGCAAATTCTCCTACGCGGAACAGGCTGTACCCAATGGGCTCGCGCAGGCATTTGTGATCGGAGAGTCGTTTATCGGAAAAGATAAAGTGGCACTCATTCTTGGCGACAATATTTTCTATGGGACTGGTTTGCAGCAATTGCTGCAAAGCATCAACGATCCGACAGGCGGGGTGGTATTCGCGTACCATGTCAGCGACCCGGAACGGTATGGTGTGGTTGAATTTGACTCGGACAACATCGCAATTTCCATCGAAGAAAAACCGGTAAAACCGAAATCCAATTATGCTGTACCCGGACTCTATTTTTATGACAATTCCGTTGTTGGGATCGCGAAAAATCTAAAACCCAGCGCACGCGGGGAATACGAAATCACGGATGTCAACAAAGCCTATCTCGAACAGGGAAAATTAAAAGTAGGGATTCTCGACAAGGGTACTGCCTGGCTGGATACAGGTACCATTGCTTCGCTGATGCAGGCCGGACAATTTGTCCAGGTTATCGAAGAAAGACAAGGATTAAAAATCGGTTGTATCGAAGAGGTTGCGTACAACATGAAGTACATCAACAAAGATCAGCTTCGCAAAATTGCTGAACCTCTGGTGAAAAGCGGCTATGGCAAATACCTCCTTTCCTTACTCGAAAACTCCTAAACCCTTTGCGACTGTGCGAAACAAGTTCTCCCTATCGGAGCAAAGGGCGCAAAGATTAAAAGTTCTAATTCTGAATCCAGCAGCTTCTTTCCAATTGAAAGATAAGATCAAACCAGGCGCCAGGATTTAAATCGTTGAAAACAAGCCGAATATGATATTTCCGCCTATTTCGGTATTTCTTAACCATCATTTCGTGTACAATTAATATTCATTCACCACCACTTGAATGCTGTTCATGTAAATCCTAAATTGCGACATAATTATATTTGAATCTTTGAGGCTGAAAACTTTTGTTTAACCATAAAGCGGGATTATGACACGAAAAATACTCATTACAGGTGGTGCCGGTTTTATTGGAAGCAGCCTTGCGGAACGCCTGGCCCGCGACCCTGACAATTTTGTCGTGATCGTTGACAATCTGCTTACCGGATCTCATTCCAAGGTGCCGAAATCCATTCACCAGAATGTAAAGTTCATCAAGGCCGATGTGAATGACCAAAAGGACATCAGCAGTATTTTCCTTTCCTGGCGCTTTGATTATGTGTTTCACTATGCTGCGGTTGTCGGTGTTAAACGTACGCTCGCACACCCGGTGATGGTGCTCAACGATATCAAGGGGATCAATAACATTCTGAATCTTGCAAAAAATACCGGAACGAAGCGTGTTTTCTATACTTCCTCTTCAGAAGTATATGGTGAACCGGTTGAATATCCGCAAAATGAACATACTACCCCTCTTAACTCCCGCTTGCCTTACGCGATTGTGAAGAATGTTGGTGAAGCTTATTTACGTTCCTTCAAACGTGAATACGATCTCGATTTCACCATTTTCCGTTTGTTCAATACCTACGGACCAAAACAGAGCACCGATTTTGTAATCTCCAAGTTTTTAAATGCCGCACTGAAAGACAAAGACATTACAATTTATGGCGACGGAAGCCAGACCCGTACTTTTTGTTACATCGAAGATCACCTGGATGCGACCTGCAACGCATTTTATAATAATCAACTGGTCAACGATGTCGGAAATATTGGCACTGATCAGGAGATCACTGTGCTGGAACTGGCTAAAATTATTGTCAAGGTAACCAATTCACGGTCGAACATTGTACACATGCCCTCACTCAAGGAAGGTGACATGAGCCGTCGTAAGCCTGACATTACTGTTATGAAAAAGCTGCTCCAGCGCGAGTTCACACCGCTGGAAGAAGGCCTGAAAACCATCATACGAAACAACCACTTCGTACTTTCCTGAGCGCAGAGTTTTGAATGGAGCTCTGTTCCTGACCCCGTATATTACGATGGGGAAAATCGTCTTTTTGTGTTGAGCTGAATTCCGTAAGTTTACGGCATGCACAGCCCGAAGTTTTTCCAGGAACTGATTGAAGAAGAGATCAAAAAGCTTTCCTTCAGCAATACCCCCACGGAACTTTATGATCCTATCCGTTACATGCTCACCCTTGGCGGAAAACGAGTCCGTCCGGCTGTGATGCTCATGGCCAATGAGCTTTTCGGCGGCAATCCTTTTGCAATTACAAAGCCGGCAGCCGGCATAGAAATGTTTCACAATTTCACCTTGCTGCACGATGACATCATGGACAAAGCGCCATTGCGCAGGGCGCAAGCTACCGTGCATACCCGCTGGAATCCTGATATCGCCATTCTTTCCGGAGACACCATGTTTGTGAAATCCTGTGAACTGATGATGCACGTTGAAGACCAATACCTTCGCCGCGTGATGGACCTTTTTCACAAAACTGCAGTTGAAGTTTGTGAAGGACAGCAGCTGGACATGAATTTTGAATCACGCAATGATGTGAGTATTCCGGAATATATCAATATGATTCTCCTGAAAACGGCTGTGTTGCTGGCCTGTTCCCTTGAGATCGGTGCCATCCTGGCCGGAGCAGACGCTCGACAATCCGAATTGATTTATGACTTCGGAAAAAATCTGGGTATCGCATTTCAATTGCACGATGATATCCTCGATGTTTATGCAGATTCAACAAAGTTTGGCAAACAGGTTGGCGGCGATATCCTGGCAAACAAGAAAACTTTTTTATTGCTGACAGCCCTGGCGAAAACGAAGGGAGAACAACAGGCAGAGCTCAAAGAATGGTTAAGTAAAAAAGAATATACGGCGTCCGAAAAAATAAATGCGGTTAAATCGATTTACGAATCTCTGCACATCCGCGAAGCTGCTGAAGAAGAGATGGGAAAATATTTCTTTGCTGCCATGAAATCCTTTGATAAAATCGCCGCCGATGAAAATCACAAAAAAATTCTACGGCGATGGGCTGAAGAACTCATGCAGCGGGAGAGCTGAACCTGCGCACTTTGTGCGGAAGTGTTTCTTGCAGAAATGCAAAGAATGCACGGGATTATTCAACTCTTAGGACTTTGATCCATCCGTGGTATTCCTTCTTGTTTTCCAATGTCAGCAGGTAATAGTAGGTATCCGAGTTTAAAAGCGCAGCATCCCAGTCATTGCGGTAATTATCCGTGACAAAAACAATAAGCCCCCAGCGGTCCCAGATTTTTAACCGGCTATTTACCGGAAGGTTTTTGATTTCGAAATAATCATTGTAACCCGGAGAGTTTGGATAGGGTGTAAATACGTTAGGAATGAGGAAGGGTGTGAACTCAATCCTGAACTGATCGCTCACTGTAATGCAACCGCCTGTTGTAGTGACCGTGATGAAAACAGAATCCATGGAAAAATCCGCATCGCTCGGTGTATAGGTCGCATTCACAGCGGAATCATCCGGGCTGAAAGTACCTGTTCCTGTACTTGTCCAGATAACCGTCGGGGAATTTACGAGTACGGGTGTGAGCGGAAGGCTCACGCCTGTTCCCGGGCCCGTAGTGATGACAGTATCCGGACCTGCATAAACGGAAGGTAATCCGGTAATGTTAATCAGGAGCGTATCTGTCAGGTTGAGACAGGCGCCTGTCGTTGTCAGCACAATTTGTGCAAATCCCGATGCTGTATCAGTGATTCCAGGAATGTAATAGGGAGCAGGAATGCTTGTTGAAGGTGAAAATGCACCACTGCCTAAGGTTGTCCAGAGTAAACCGCCGGCATTTTGTTGTGAACCATTCAGCAGAACGCTGTCACCGCGGCAAATCAGGAGGTCCGGACCGGCGACAGGAATTCCCGGAGGAATCACGGTCACGTTCAGGGTGTCGGTGGTGCTGCAACTGAAATTATTGAAAACGGTCACCGTATATTGAGTTGATACCAATGGCTGAACAACAATTACAGAATCTGAAAATCCGCCCGGCATCCACAGGTAGGTTCCTCCACCGGTCGCCGTGAGTGTGTCGCTCTGTCCGTAACAGAGAGTATTTAAAGAACCGGAAATTGTAACAACAGGAGCCTGGGAGACATAGAGTACAACATCGGCCGTATCATTTTCACACGGGGAAGAGGAAAGCACCATGGTCAGGGTTATGTAACCAGTGTCCTGCAGGCTCGGTGTGTAGGTGGGAGAGACTGCCGAAGTGTCGCTGAATGTTCCGTTGCCCGAAGAATACCAACGGATACTTCCAATGTTCGCGTTTCCTGAAATCTGGAAAGCATTTCCCTGGCAAATTTTTGCTGAGTCAGGTTGCGCTATCGCCTGCGGGCGGATGTTCACAGCGACGCTGTAGGTACTGGTGTCACTGGTGCAACCGAAAGAATTGGTTTCACTTACCTGGACGGTGGAGTTACCGGATCCTGCCCAGTAAACTTCAATGCTGTCCTGGTTGGTATTTATACTGCTGAGAGTTCCTCCGGCAAGCATCCAGTTATAGGTTGAGCCGATGTTGTAAGGAACAGTGTAAATCGCCGTACTGCTGTCACACACGGAAGTTATACCGTCAATGACTACCGGTTGCGGTAGCGGATTTACAACCACATCGTAATTCAGAACCGGGCCATAGCAGTTCGTCGCATTCACTTCATACATGGTTACTGTTCCAATGCCGGCGCTGAGCCATTGAATTGTTACAACATTGTTTGTTTGGCTGAGGATGGTTCCTCCGGTAACAAAGAAAAAATAAGTTGATCCGGCATTCGCATTCACAAAATAGGTCTGCTGACTGTTTTCGCAAACGGGTGTAGGTCCCTGGATTGTGTTTGAAGAATCCGGCAAGGGGTTGATGGTAACCGATACTGTCTGCGTGTTTCCGGGGCAGCCAAAACTATTCGTGTCCACAACACTGAGTGTCCCGATTCCGGCACTGTCCCAACGCACAACGATGCTGTCGCTGTTTTGTCCGCTGTCAATGGTTCCTCCGGTAATGGACCATGTGTAATTTCCTCCTGTCGGAGTGACGGAATACTGCACGGCTGTGTCATTTTCGCAAACAGATAGTGCGCCCGTGATTGGCCCGGTCAGCGGTACGGGGTTGACGACAATGTTGATGGTTCTTGAATCCGTGCAATTCCCGATGGATCCGGTGACGGTTACCTGATACGGAGAACCGGCGGCAGTCAGGCCATTGATGGTAATCGTGTCTGTTGTGTATCCATTGCTCCAGTTGTACGAATTCGCTCCACTTGCAAACAGTGTAACGGAATCACCTTCACAAATGGTTGCATCGCTGGACACACTCAGGACGACGCCGTTCACTACTGTTACATCCTGGTTGAGGCTGGTGATACAATTGGTGCCAATGTCCGTGACGGTAATTGCAAAATTATATACATTGGGAGGACAGGAAGAAAAATCAAAGGTGTCGGTTGCATTTGAAGAAGAAGAAGGGGATACGCAGGAAGGAATAATCGTCCAGTTGAAATTTGATCCGGGTGTGACGCCGTTCACTGAAAGAATGGATTGCAAAACAGGATCTGAAGTGCAAATGAATGGATTGGTGACAGTCAATGTCGGAACTGGATAAACATTTACCGTGTCTGTTGCAGTAGAATCACAACCCAGTGAATCGGTCACCGTCAGGTAAAAAATGGTCGTGCTGTTCACGGTTGCTGAAGTGGAAAATGCTGCAGTATCTGTAATTGGCACACCGATGCTGTTGCTGGACCAGTCGTAAACAGTAGTTGGAGCCATGTTGCTTCCATTCGCATCCAAGGCAACTACGGTACTCACACCGTTGCAGATCAGATCCGGAATTACATTGGCGGCTGCAACAGGTTTGGGGCGAATAAGTGCAACGGTGGAACTGTCGCGGTAACATCCGGTGACAGGATCCGTGACACGCAATGTAAAAAGATCATTACTGCACACAAAGGCTGTTGTGTTGAGAGAAGAATCAGATGCAATCACATACCCGATCCCGCTGGACCAGTGATACGTCATTCCCGGAGTACTGCCAGTTCCACTGAGTGTTACAGTGTCGCAGCCGCAGAACACCGGGATGGGAGCGGCAACAGCGGCAGGTTTGGCATTCACCGTAACGGTATGTGTGATCATCTGCGTACAACTTCCGGTGGTGCCGGTGACCGTGAAAGTCGTTGTGACGGCAGGAGAAACAGGTTGAGCCGCAAGAGTCGGATTACCGAATGCGTAGGCAGGAGTTGCACTCCAGGCATAAGATCCTGCGCCGCTGGCTGTCAACGTTACCGGATCTCCCTGGCAGGTTTGCAATGCACCGCTGATATTCATGTTGAGGCCTGCAGTGACATTGAATGAAGTGGTCACCGTATCACGGCATCCTGTATTAGCATCGTCAACAATGGCTATGAATGTATAGCCGGCAACAACACCGGGAGGAAATGTGACGGTGATGTCTGATGAATCCGGGCTTGCCCCGGTGATCAGTGAATACTGCGGTGACAGGGCCCAGGAAATGAGGGACGACGGATCAGCGCCCGTTATCGCAAATGTATTTTGCAATACAGGTTGTGTTGCGCACAATGTCGCAGTAGCAGGTGTGATGGTCGGAGGAGGATAGAGCGTGATGTCGATACATGCCGGATCGGAAATACAACCGATCGGGTCCACTGCTGTAACGCAATAATTTACCGGAGCGGAAATGTATGCAACGGTACTTGCCAACGTATCGTTGCTGAGCCCCTGCGAGGGTATCCAGGTGTAGGACAGGGGCGGAGTTCCTGCTATCGGAAAAGCATCGAGTGCCAGGGTGTCGTAACGGCAAACCTGTGCATCTGTACCGGCATTGATAATCGGTTTTGGATTTACGGTCACATCGATCGTTGTATCCGCTGTGCAACCCAGGGAGTCGATGATATCAACCGTAACAGAATACGGCCCTCCCGGAGGGACACCGCTCAGGGTGGTACTAGAACATGCAGGACAGGAGAAGATTCCGGGACCGGCCCAGTTGTAGAGAACCGGTGAACTTGCATTCGTCACCGAAGCATTGAAATTGAAATCCTGGTCTTCACAGATCGTTTGTGCTGAGCCAATATTGACAACCGGTTTCGGCCGCATTGAGATGATTTGTGTCATCGACTCCGGTCCACAGGTGCCATTAATTGTCAATGTCACCGTGAATGAATTTCCCGGGCCGATGAATGTATGCTGAACATTTTGTCCTGTTGCCGTATTGGATGCACCTGAATTGGGGTCACCAAAGTTCCATTGCCACAAGGTAACATTAGGGTTTGTGGGTGGAACAGCCGGTAGAATGACAGCTGAACCATTGAAATCAACAGGTGTTCCCAGGCAGGCGAGAGTCGGTGAAGCGGTGATGGAAGGGTAGAGTT
>DAORHY010000183.1:0-7625 GCA_035438225.1 Bacteroidia bacterium | reverse complement strand
GTGCAGAAACCGGCGCCACTTTCTGAGGTGGCGGAGTTGCAGTGACTGCAGATCCGCCGTGACCGCGTTGATCGAGATGTTGAAGGATATCTGTTTTGGTTACCCGATTGTTCATTCCGGAACCGGAAATAGTTTCCAATTCTGCCATTGACATACCTTCCTGCTTTGCGATATTCCTTACCAATGGAGAATAGAACCTTCCGGAGGCTGATGACTTTGAAAGGGGTTCCGTTGAAGCCGGAACCGGGGCTGAGCTGGCTTTTCCGTTCGATGCAACAGGTGTTGATTCCCGAACAGGAACTGCTGCCGGAACAGGAACGGAAGGAACAGGAGCAGAAGCAGATTCTCCTTCAGCAGTAATCATGGCAATGATTTCTCCGACTTTTACTACTTGCCCTTCTTCAAACAGGCGTTTCGATAAAATGCCGGCGGCTGGGGAGGGCACCTCAGTGTCTACTTTATCCGTTGCGATTTCCAGCACAGGTTCATCTGCCTCGATGCGATCGCCTTCTTTTTTTAACCACTTGAGAATAGTTGCTTCTGCAACACTTTCGCCCATTTTGGGCATGATCAGCTGGACCATGTATTTTAGTTCAGGTATGTAATTACTTGCAATCAAAGAAAGCACAATTCTCTCTTTGCACAAATTTATAAATTAATGGCCATTCAGAACTGTTCGCCTTCCCAAATTTCTCAACCCTTTAAACACAATGCGCAAATCTGCATATGCCTTGTAATCTTTTGCATACAAGGAGTTTAAGCGCGAAATGGTGAGGGCGTCAAGGGAATGTTGGTTCAACCCGTCGATCGGGTTCAGTATCCCGCTTCTGATTCTGGGTAAATTGTCGGCAGAAGGCCCTGCGGATGAATAGCCAACCCAGGATTTTGCCCCTCCCAAAACTGAAAAGATATTGGGATAAAGACCCGAAGGTTTGTGTTGAAGAAAAATCAGTACGGGTGATACAATTAGAAACACGATTGCGAGTAAAATATCGATCACACGTTTGTTCCTTTGATTTATTGCTTTACTGATACTGTTGATGTCAATCACATACAATTCACCGGGATTATCCACCGAACTGGAGCCGATGATGAACATGCTCTCCGGGGGGGCAATTTTAAATTCAACATCCCTGACCTGTTCCGTGGCCATACAATTGATGATCTGATTCGAGGGGACATCTTTTCCGCAAAAAATCACTTCATCAATACTGTAGACTTCAAGAATTTCACCAAGCTTATCGTCGGCTCCAAGATAATAGTTAGCATATTCCGTTTGGTTTTTATTCCGGGTCATTGGAAGCTGAGGCGCATTCCCCGAAGGCTTCACAAAACCGATAAAATTATGGGATGTATCCGAAAGTTTCAGCAGGGACAATACCCGGATGCCCTCATCTTCTTCGCCGACAATGAGCAATCGTTTCCTTGCTGCATTCTCCATTACAATTTTATTCGAAAAAACTGCATTCAACAGCAAACGCGCTCCTGCCATTGCAATGCTTGCCCAGACAGCACCCAATAAAATCAGGGCTCTTGAAAATCTGAATTCCTCCGGAAGTAACGCATAAATCACGAGGATCAGTAAGGTGCCGGTAAAAACCCCCCGGATAACTTTCGATAAGCGGATCGGAGAATCGTAACCTCCGCTAAAAAAAACGGAAGTGATCCAGACAACCAAATAACCGGGAACGGCAAATTTCATAAATTCAGGAGGATAATGAACCGCAAGATTTCGGCCCCAGTATTCCTTTAAAAAATACATGCCTGCATAGAGCAAACAAAAATCTACCAGCGGCAGGAACATTTTCTTTAGGAAACGAATGAATAAAGCGGCACCCGCCCGCAGGTAAATAGCGAATCGGATAAAAAAAGTAAATAAGGAAGCATTGGATTTCGAAAAATGTTTTTTTGCAAAAATGATCATTGCGTTGTAAAACACAAAAACATAATTCACACTGCTTTTTTTCGTGCTCTCACCTTTGTAATGAATGATGCGGGTATCCGGAAAATAATAATTTTTATACCAAGCTTTAATGATCCGGTAAGAGAGGTCAATGTCTTCACCATACATGAAGAAATCCTCGTCAAGCAATCCTGTTTTCCCGAGAACAGTTTTCCGGATGAGCATAAACGCTCCGGCAAGAACATCGACTGCATTTATGGCATTCTGATCCAGGTACCCCAGGTGATACCTTCCGAACGTTTTTGATTTTGGAAAAAGTGCAGACAGACCGAATATTTTGTAAAAAGCAACGAGCGGAGTGGGTAGCCCGCGTTTTGATTCGGGAAGAAAGCGTCCGGTACCATCAATCATCTTTACACCAAGGCCCCCGGCATCCGGATGGGCATCCATGAAATCCAGAATTTTCCGGAACGTATCTTCTTCCACAACAGTGTCCGGGTTGAGCAACAATACATAGTCCCCGGTAGACTGGAGAATTGCCTGGTTGTTGGCTTTTGAAAAACCCTTGTTGTCGCGATTGGCAATCACGTGTACGGAAGGAAATTTTTCTTTCAGCATTTCGATGGATCCATCCACCGAATTATTATCAACTACCCATAGCTCTGTAGGGATTCCTGCAGATGCTTTCAATACTGAATGCAGGCATTGTTCAAGAAAATACTTGACATTATAGTTGACAATGATGACAGACAGCTTCACGTTCAATTTGGAAATTTACAGATTGAGATTGGGGGAACTGAAAGCATTGGAAAACGGGGCAGGGGAGAGTTCCTGGAGATCATCGGCTCATTGAATTTTCATAGGGCACCCTGTTCAGGATAGATCTTCCAAGCGTAACCTCATCAGCATATTCGAGTTCATCGCCGATGGATACACCGCGGGCAATGGTAGAAAACCGGATCTCAGGAAGCTGATGAGAAGCAATTTTTTTATAAATAAAAAATGCAGTGGTGTCGCCTTCCATAGTAGCACTGAGTGCCATGATGAGTTCACGAACCGGATGTTCCTTCAGCCTGTGGATCAGGGAGTCAATTGCCAGGTCGCCCGGACCGATGCCATCCATCGGGGAAATGATGCCGCCAAGGACGTGATATTTTCCATTGAACTGGTTGGTATTTTCAATGGCAATCACATCACGGATATCTTCGACAACACAGATAACGGAATCGTCCCGGTTTGGATTCGAGCAAATGCCGCAGGTTTCTTTTTCAGTGATGTTATGGCATCTCGAACAATATCTGATTTCCTTCCGGAGCCGGACCAGAGCATTACCCAGTCGTTCGGAATCTTCCGGGACAGTCTTGAGCAGATGAAGCACCAGTCTCAAAGCAGTGCGTTTACCGATGCCGGGAAGCCTGGAAAATTCAGCTACCGTTTCTTCTAGAATTCGGGATGAAAAAGTACTCAAGTGTTTGTGTTGATAAGTCAGCAAAGGGTTTTTCCAATGCTGCATGCGAAATTACTTACTTCGGCTTGGATACACAACCAAAAAAGGAATGTCCCCCAACCTGATTTTAACATGCGTAGTTGCCTATTCTGCGCTCCTTTTCTATGTCGTCTGGCGCACCAGCCGGCATGCTGATAATGAGTCCTTTTTCATTGGAAATAAGTCCTCAAAATGGTTTGTTGTAGCCTATGGAATGATCGGAGCTTCCTTGTCGGGGGTCACCTTTATGTCGGTTCCGGGCTGGGTCGGTAGTACACAATATACTTACCTCATGGTCGTATTCGGATACCTGGTTGGGTACACGGTGATTGCGACGATTCTCCTTCCTTTATACTATCGGTTAAACCTGACCTCTATTTATTCCTACCTGGAATCAAGGTTTGGGTTCTGGAGCTATAAAACAGGTGCTTTCTATTTCATATTGTCCAGGACAATCGGTGCTTCTTTCCGGTTGTTTGTGGTAGTGAATGTCCTGCAAACCTTTGTCTTCGATAGTTGGGGAATCCCATTCTGGTTCACTGTTGCAACATTCATTGCGCTCATACTGCTTTACACTTTTAAGGGGGGTGTGAAAACAATCGTATGGACAGACATGTTGCAAACAACATTTATGTTACTGTCGATGATTCTTTCCGTGATTCTTATATCCAGGCAGATGGACATGAGCTTTGGAGATCTCGTGGACAGATTATTTAACGGAGAATATTCGAAAATAGTGAATACAGAATGGCGCCCACGCGGTTTTTTTCTTAAACAGTTTTTTGGAGGAATGTTTATCGCCATTGCAATGACCGGACTTGACCAGGAAATGATGCAAAAGAACATCAGTGTAAAAACACTTAAGGATTCGCAAAAAAACATGTTCACCTTTAGTTTCATTTTATTGATTGTGAACATGATGTTCCTTGCACTGGGCGCACTTTTGTATATGTATTCTACCAGTAAAGGAATTGCATTACCCGCAAGAAGCAGTGATGATCTGTTTCCGACCATAGCCCTCAACAGCCTTGGAACGTTATCCGCAGTATTCTTCATCATTGGGCTGATCTCTGCAGCATATCCCAGTGCCGATGGGGCTCTTACAGCTCTCACTGCTTCCTTTTGCATTGATTTTCTCGGAATCCGTAAACGCGGATGGACAGAAGAAAAACAGAGGAATACCCGGTACATCGTGCACGTCAGTTTTGCAGTTTTATTGTTGATCGTTATTGTTATTTTCAGAATGATCAACGATGATGCAGTCATCAATAAACTCTTTACCGTGGCAGGCTATACCTATGGCCCTTTATTGGGACTGTATGCATTCGGATTGTTTTCAAAAGCACCGGTAAAAGACAAAATGGTACCCCTGATATGCCTCCTGTCACCGGCATTCTGCTATATTATCAATGAATATTCAGAAGTACTTTTTAATGGGTACAAATTTGGATTTGAACTCCTCATCTTGAACGGATTGTTCACCTATGTTGGACTGGTGCTGATACGGAACCGGCCCGAAAAGGCCTGATTTGTTGAAAACCCTGTTGATTCACTTTGAAAGCAAAGCGGCGATCCAAGGGCGATAGCACTATTTTTGCTGTATGATGGCCATACCGAAACGGATGAAATTTCTATTTTCTCTGCTAATGATTTGTTTTCCGCTGCTCAGTGATGCAGCGACTCCTGTTGACTCAATCGGAACTGAAACTGTAAAAGGGAACAGCTTCATCCGTTACCAGGTCGGAAATGGGGAAGGTTGGTACACAATTGCCAGGAAATATGGTATATCCTATGCTGAACTAAGACTGGCAAATAAAACCCAGGATGACAAACTTAAAATAGGCCAGATCCTGTTGATTCCAGCGAAAGCAAAACCGACAGATCCCAGGTTTCAGAAAAATTATCTTGACAAATTCTCAAAGGGGACTGTCTCGCAATCCCAACCCGGAACATCAACAGGTTCACCTGTGATTCACAGGGTGACCAAATCTGAAACTTTGTACAGCATTGCAAAAAAGTACAATGCTTCTGTAGAGCAAGTCAGGTTATGGAACCATCTGAAGGACAATTCTATTCGCCTTGACCAGGCATTGATAGTCGGTTATGGCCCTGTTTCACCCCGCACTACAGACCCCGATGAGAAAAAGAGTACAGTCGTAAAAAAGGATAGCCAGGTAAAGAATCAATATTCAGGAAAATCCGATTCCGTAGCTCCTGCGGTAACCATTGAACCAAGGAAAGTTGAAACGGTGATTGTGAAGACAGTTTCTCCGAATAAACCGAAAATTGAGGAGCGGAAACAGGATAACAAATACATTTTTACAGCCGGCCGAAAAGAAGTAAATGAACAGGGGGTTGCTTCCTGGATAGAAGACGAAGAGATCAATCCAAATAAATACTATGCGCTTCACCGTTCCGCACCGTCCGGAACGATTATAAAAATTACCAACCGGATGAACAATAAATCCATTTTCGTGAAAGTCGTCGGAAGATTGCCGGATACAGGAGATAATGAAGGGCTGATCATTAAAATTTCAAAAGCAAGTGCAGAGAAGCTCGGTGTTCTGGATCAGCGTTTTTCTGCCGAGTTGATTTACGGCATCTCGGAGAAATAATCGAATGGATGTACCATTTGTTTCCTACTCAGATCCGGTTGTCATTATTTTTCGAATTTCTTTTTTATGACACGGAGGAACTCATCGTGAGTCCCGGAATTGGAAGAAAGGATTTCCTTTCCAAATAAATAATTATTCCCCCCGGAAAAATCAGTAATCCGTCCACCGGCTTCTTTTATCAAAACAATTCCCCCGGCAACATCCCAGGCATTCAGGCCGTACTCGTAAAACGCTTCAAAGCGGCCGCAGGCTACATATGCAAGATCCGCTGCAGCAGAACCCAGCCGACGCAGACCGTGTGTGTTCCGCATGCAATAATCGAATACTTCCATGTACGGAACCATGCGATCATAGTTATGGTACGGAAATCCTGTTGCGATCAATGCTTCACTCAAGGATGATTCTTCTGAAACAGTAATCCTATCCCCATTCAGAAAAGCGCCACCATTTTCCCAAGCATAAAAACATTCGTCAAGATTTAATTCATGCACAACGCCCAAAACAAGTTCTTCTCCCTGGAGCAATCCGATACTGATGCAAAAACAAGGAAGTCCGTGAATGAAATTTGTGGTACCGTCCAATGGATCAATAATCCAGGTATACAGCTTGCCTTTTGCATTCCTTGTATTTTCTTCCGTAATAAAACCGGATCCGGGAAGTAAATCACTCAGACCGTCAACGAGCATCTGTTCCGCTTTCTTATCCACGTAACTGACCAAATCGTTGTGTCCTTTTTTTTCAACAGCACTTTGCCTGAAAATTTTCCTTTCACCGAGTATAAAATCCCCAACTTCGCGTGTGAGTTGTGTTACATTTTCACAAAGTTCCTGAAGCTGTATCATAAAGTATTTCGAAGATAAATTGATTTTCGGTAAATGGTTAACCAGGCATTCAGGCAGTGCCGGTTTTTTTCTGCTTTAGGAAAAGAATCCCTGACAGTCCGCAGGTGATGAGTAATAGAGAAATTAATTGAGCCTGTGTGAAATCGATGCCTGCAACGTGATACTTTGAATTCACACGTATGCTTTCGATCAGGAACCGTTCGATGCCATTGAACAACAGGTAAACCGAAAACATCAGGCCGGGAATATTCAATCGTTTACGCATCGACCACAGTACAAAAAACAACAGGATACAAGCGATGCTTTCATACAAAGGCGTCGGATAGACTCCATGCATCAATTCAAAGCAATGCTTTCCTTCGCAGCCCGGAATCTGAACACCTTCACTGATGACATTGTGAGGGTATGTATAGCTCCAGAACCAGTCCGGGAGAAAACTCATCCAACCCGGTTTTGGAGCCATGTTGATAATTCCCCAATCACCATCGCCTGCAAGTTGACAACCGATACGGCCTGTTCCATAGGCAAGCATAAGCCCGGGAGCTGCCGCATCGCTCAACTGAAGTGCCGGAATACCATGACGCTTGCCATACCAAATGGATGCAATAGCGCCGACGATAAGTCCTCCGTACATCGTCAGACCACTTCCGCTGAAAAACATGCCGACCGGGTCTGCCGTGAAATCACTCCAATATTCGAAGATGTGAAAAATCTTTGCTCCCAAAAGTCCTCCAAAAGCTGCTGCCATGGTGATTTCCGGAACACGCATGTATGGAGAA
>DAORHY010000182.1:0-7672 GCA_035438225.1 Bacteroidia bacterium | reverse complement strand
ATGTCGGGTCTTCCTTATGCAAGTGAAAAAATAATGAAAAAAGAGGATGGAACAGAAACTCCGGTGATGCATGCATGCGGACACGATGCTCATGTAACATGGATGCTGGGTGTTGCAAAAATTATGATGGCTTTAAAAAATGAATGGAAAGGTACATTGGTATTTTTGGCACAACCTGCCGAGGAACTATTAACCGGTGCACAAGCGATGGTAGATGACAGTATGTATGAAAAGGGTGTGCCTGTGCCGGATTACCTGGTGGGTCTTCACACAACTACACTTCCGCTGAAATCAATAAATAATGGTATCGGTGTACGCATGTCGGGCAGTGACCAGCTGGATGTTACATTTTATGGTATCGGTGGTCATGGAGCACGACCCGAAGACGCAAAAGATCCAATCGTAATGGCTTGCAATGCAGTCATGCAATATCAGACGATCATCAGCAGAAATATTGCCGCACAAGATGTTGCCGTTTTAACCGTTGGTGCAATTCATGCGGGTATTGATAATAATGTAATCCCCGAATCGGCGGTTGTGAAAGTGAATTTGCGTTGGTTCAACGAAATGACAAGAACTACTTTGTTGGAAGGAATCAGAAGAATTAATGAAGGTATTGCAGTTGCAAATGGACTTTCTAAAGCACAGTATCCGAAGATTACAATGAAAGGAAAAGTTTACCCACTTGAAAACAATGCAGCACTGACTCAAAAAATAAATTCTGCTCTTGGCCGGATACTTGATCCGGCAAATATATTAACCGATACTCCTGCTTCCATGGGTGCTGAAGATTTTCAACATCTGGTAAAGAGATTTGATAAAACAGCTTGTAATTATATAAATGTAGGGATAGCCAATCCAACTCTTTACGCGAAAGCTATCGAGGAAGGAAAAAAAGCTCCTTTTTTTATGCATTCCAATAATTACCAGGTTGACCTTGGCGGAATTCCCTTAGGCGTAGAGATTGGAGCAACTGCTCTGCTGGCAACATTTAATAAGTAAAGATTGAGGCCCTGAAATAGTTTGTAAAATCTGCGGGAAGAACATTGTTGAACAGGAAAAAAAATGCAGCGGAGCGATGAAAAGCGTTTTTATGCAAAAATCAACAACGCCAACGAAAGAGGACTTAAAAAAAGCCCAGGGTGATACTTTTGATTTGTGGACGACACTTGCAGAATTTACTACAAACGTATTTCCTGCCGCTTTTGAAGAATGGAAATATTCAAGTGAAAAATACGGTTGGAGTTTTCGCATTTGTGATAAAAAGCGAGTGCTAATTTATTTTTTACCCCGAAATGGATATTTTAAAGTTGCCTTTGTATTTGGGAAAAAAGGAGTCGATGAAATTGTCAATAGCACCCTTTCAGAAGGTATCGTGAGTGAAATTAAATTGGCAAAAGCATATGCAGAAGGCCGTGGAATAAGAATTGAGGTAAAGGATCAGTCCATCACGAATGACATAAAAAAACTAATCGCAATTAAAATAAAAAACTAAAACACAATAGCAGGGAGGAAGAACGGGAGCAAAGGACAGCGGTTTGGCCTCTATTACATAAAACGAAAAAATGAACCCAACACTCAAAAATATCCTGGCTGTAATCGCCGGTCTTATTTTCGGAAGTTCCGTAAATATGGGTATCGTCATGGTAAGCGGATCAATTATTCCTCCACCGGAAGGTGCGGATGTCACAACAATGGAGGGTCTGAAAGCATCCATGCATTTGTTCCGGCCGGTGAATTTTATTTTACCTTTTCTGGCGCATGCGCTTGGGACCATGGCAGGAGCATTTCTGGCGGCAACAATTGGCGCAAGCTATAAAATGAGGTTGGCATTCGTGATCGGAATCTTTTTCCTCGCCGGAGGAATTGCGAACGTTCTGTTGCTACCTTCTCCGGTCTGGTTTACCGTTGCAGATTTGGGCTTTGGGTATATTCCTATGGCTTTTTTGGGCGGGAAATTGGCTTTGAGGAAACAGTAAGGGGAGGAGGAGATCACCCCGATTTGAATTGTGGCGCTTAAGTATAAAGCAACAACATTCATTTGGTATATTCCGGCGGGCATGTGCTAACCCTGAGTTTTATCCTTTCGCATGCTATCCTTTTTCGGTGTATCGTAATTTACGATTGCTATGTGAATCAGGGGGCAGCAAAGAATGCAAATCACGCCACAACGAAGGATGTGCCCAAACCTTTCCTTTGTATCAGGATGAAAAAAAGCAAATTTATCACGGTCCTGTGTTCTGCTTTTTTGTTACATTTATTCAAATACTCGTTGACCCGGATCCGGGATTAGAACCCCACAAAAAGTATGAAAAATAAAACTATCCAAACTGAAATAGACGCCTCCTACCTCTACCTGAAACTCGCAGATCACGAAACGGATGAAACAATTGCCAGTGTTTTCCGGCAAATGAGCGAAATCGAAAAGGGTCATGCTGTCGCATTTGCGAAAAAAGAAAACATCAGCCTGGAAAATTTAATGCAGCCTTCGTGGAGAGCAAAAACACTGAATACAATTGGCAGGATTTTCGGGTATGATTATGTCCTGGGTGCTTTAATGGATACTGAGAAGAGTATATCCAATGCAATCGTTAGTCAAAAGCAAAAAGCCAATCAACAGATAACGGGGACTGAAGTAACACATGTAAAAATACTGCGGTCCATCCTCGAAAAGGAAAAGAAAGTTACCGGTACCCAGCTTTCAAAATTTGAATCCCGCCATCGTTCTGTTGGCGGAAATGCCATCCGGGCAGCGGTGTTGGGAGGGAATGATGGTTTGGTTTCCAATTTCAGCCTCATCATGGGAATTGCAGGTGCAACAGCCGGACAGGAAGGTGTTTTGCTCGCCGGGCTCGCCGGTTTGCTTGCCGGAGCATTGTCCATGTCGCTGGGTGAATGGATTTCCGTGAAAAGTTCACAGGAATTATACGAGAACCAGATGCAGATAGAAATGGAAGAGCTGGAAACAAATCCGGAAGGCGAAATGAAGGAGCTTGCCTTAATATATATCGCAAAAGGCATCCCGGAACAGCAGGCACACCAGATGGCCGGTGAAATAATGAAGGACAAGGACCATGCACACGAAGTTTTGGTAAGAGAGGAGCTGGGAATAAATGCGGAAGAATTGAAAGGCTCTGCTGTCGAGGCAGCCATCTATTCTTTTGTATTGTTTGCAATTGGCGCCGTCATACCGGTCATTCCTTTCATGTTTACCAGTGGAATGAAGGCTATTGTCATGAGCGTTTCTCTCAGTGCCATCGGATTGTTTTTAATCGGTGCGGCGATCACATTATTCACAGGGAAAAATGTCTGGTTTTCGGGAATCCGGCAGGTGCTCTTCGGATTGGCAGCGGCAGCGGTGACTTTTGGGATTGGAAAATTAATTGGAGTTTCCGTATCCTGATTACTCACGAGAAACCGAATAGAAATGCCCTCAATCAATTTTCTGAATTAGTGCATTAGTATCATCATTATTCTATGCATATAGAAATCCGGCAGGGAAAAGAATCTGACTATGAGGCTGTTTACGAAGTAAATAAAAAAGCATTTGAGCAAGAGGATGAATCGAAACTGGTTGATGCTTTAAGGGGCAGTGAAGCATTTGTTCCGGAATTATCTTTGGTGGCCGTGCGTGGCGACAAAATTGTCGGATACATTTTATTTACAAAGATTAAAATCAGAGACGAAGCCGGTCATCAGTTTGACAGCCTTGCGTTGGCGCCTGTGGCTGTAGATCCGGAATTTCAGAATATGGGAATCGGCTCCCGCCTTATCAGAAACGGGTTGCACCAGGCAACGGAGTTGGGACATACATCTGTAATTGTATTGGGACACGAACAGTATTACCCGAAATTTGGTTTTGCGTCAGCAAAGAACTGGCACATCAAAGCCCCCTTCGAAGTCCCTGAAAATGCGTTCATGGCAATTGAACTGGTGCCGGAGGCACTGAAGAACCGCAGCGGGACGGTAATATATCCGAAAGAGTTCGATGCTTTGTGATGAATGAGTAGAGTCATGAAATGCAGAGGAGTGCCTCAGCTGAATGATTCGGAAGCCCCTGTTTCAGAAATTTGAAAATGAACTGCAAGCATTTTGGATTGTTCAATCGCAATTTATGGTAAATTGCAATTCGTTCAAAAATCATCGATGAGAAAAGGCTTATCCTCTGCACAGGCAACAGACTATTTAAAAACTCATGGCTTCAATGAGTTGCCTTCTGCTAAACCAAAAAACATCTGGAGAATTGCATTGGAAGTGATGAAGGAGCCGATGTTTCTTTTGTTGATCAGCTGTGGAGTGCTTTACATGATTTTGGGGGATTACAAAGAAGGGGCGATTCTGTCGTCTACCATTCTTATAATCATTTTCATCACCTTCTACCAATATCAGAAAACAGAGAAAGCACTCAGTGCGCTGCGAAATCTTTCTTCTCCAAGGGCACTGGTTATCCGTGATGGAAAAGAAACCAGAATTCCCGGACGCGAAGTGGTACCGGGCGATACGATCATTTTACACGAAGGCGACCGCATTCCGGCGGATGCGATAGTGTTGGATACTGTTAACCTGACCATCGATGAATCGCTGCTGACGGGCGAGTCCGTACCGGTTACAAAGTCCGTTCAGTCGGATTCAAAACATACTGACGGACTCGTTTTTAGCGGAACGCTTGTCGTGCAGGGCAAAGGGACTGCAGAAGTACTGACAACAGGTCTGAAAACACAGTTTGGGAAAATCGGCACATCGTTGCAGAGTATTAATCAGGATGAAACCCGCCTGCAAAAGGAAATGAAGGTGTTGATCCGGAACCTCTTCATCGCCGGGCTGTTTATCAGCATCTTAGTAGTTGTGGCATTTTATTTTACCAGGGGAAATTTTATTCAGTCCTTGTTGAACGGTCTTGCAGCGGTAATGGCAATTTTGCCGGAAGAATTTCCTGTCGTGCTTACTGTTTTCCTCGCGTTGGGAGCATGGAGATTGTCCGTAAAAAATGTCCTGACAAGAAACCCATCCGCGATTGAAACCCTGGGCTCAGCAACTGTACTGTGCAGTGATAAAACGGGGACGATTACACAGAATATAATGGAAGTTGCTGTATTGTACGATGGAAATGAACTGTTTCCGAAAAGTACATTCCCTGAAAATGAAAAGCAGCTTTCCGGTTTAATTACTACTGCATTGCATGCCTCGCAAAAGAATTCCATTGATCCGATGGAAAAAGCGATTTCAACAGCTTACGGGACTATTCATCCTGCATCGAATCCAACTATTCAACTGATAAAGGAATATCCTTTGAGCGCTGAATTGTTTGCGATGACACGGGTAATGAAGGGCGATTCCGGGGAATCCTATTCTGTGTGCTGCAAGGGAGCACCCGAATCTGTTTTCGCTTTATGCAAAATGAGTAAAGATGAAATGCAAAAACACATGGCAGTGGTGCATCAACTGGCGAATCGGGGATACCGGGTGATCGCTGCTGCCAATTCTGTTTTCGTTTCCGGGTTTCTTCTACCGGAGTCTCAGCGCGATTTTGAGTTTACGTTCGCCGGCCTTCTCGGATTTGAAGATCCTGTCAGACCCGAAGTTCCCCGTGCAATTAAGGAATGCAAAGAAGCCGGAATTAAAGTGATCATGATCACAGGCGACTTTCCCCAGACGGCAAAAAGTATAGCCCTGCAAATCGGCATGGATTCCGATAGTGAAGTGTTGACAGGCGAGGAAATAAAGCGGATGAATGAAGAAGAGTTAAGAAAAAAAATTCAAAGCGTAAATATTATTGCCCGTGTTGTCCCCGAACAAAAATTACAGATCGTTCAGGCATTAAAGGCAAATAATGAAATTGTGGCAATGACCGGAGACGGTGTAAACGATGCTCCGGCGCTGAAGGCTGCAGACATCGGCATCGCCATGGGAGGAAAGGGAACGGATGTTGCCCGGGAAGCCTCTTCGCTGGTGTTGCTGGATGATAATTTCGCGTCCATCGTCTCTGCCATTCGTTCCGGGAGGAAAATATTTGATAACCTCCAGAAAGCAATGTCGTACATCATGGCCATTCATGTACCCATCATCGGCTTGACGCTTCTGCCAGCGTTGATTACATGGCTTCCCTTGTTGCTGATGCCGCTCCACATTGTCTTCATGGAATTGATTATTGATCCCGTATGTTCCATTGCTTTTGAATCCGAACAGGAGGAAGAAGGAATCATGAACCGTCCACCAAGAAAACCCGATGAACAATTTTTCGGAGGAAAAAAGATACTGTTCAGTCTGACAAAAGGAGTGTTGTTATTGCTGTTGGTGATCGTGGTTTATTTTCTTTCTGTGAATGAAGGACATACCGAGGGCGAAGTAAGAGTCATTGCTTTTTCAGCGTTGATTATCGGAAACATATTTTTGATTCTTACCAGTCTTTCCAATACACGTACCTTCTTTTCAGTGATTGCCGAAAAAAATGTAGCCGTCTTGATCATCCTATCGGTTGCAACTGCATTGTTGCTGCTCATTATTTCAATTCCATCCCTGCAAGAGATATTCAGTTTCGAGTTTCCGGGATACAGACATTTTATTTCCTCTCTTTTAGGGGCAACAGTAATGCTTGTAATTCTCGAAGCACTGAAGATTTTTCGGAATCGAAAAGGACTAGCAGCTTAAGGGCAAGAACAATTTCACTTGTCGGTGCTGTTGATTGCATGCAATGGTTCAGTCCGGTTTACTCTAAGCCTGATTTTTTTGCAATACTTCGGGGTTTGTCTTCTGATTCAAAGCCGAAGTTTCCTCATCCCCCTCATCTTGTTTTGAAAAAAAATGGAGAGCACATCGGTCAGGACAGGTATTTAGAAGTGTCCATGCTGCATTCCGGAACCCTGTTTGTAAACTTCCCCTTGTCGGCAAAATTTTAAGCCATGCATGCTGTTGCACCCGTTTCTTTCTTTCCTTCTTCCGGGAGGCATTACCCGCCTTTTAAAACGATGTCCAGTTGTACATCATGTGGTTCTACCGGAACAGAGTCCAGCTCCTGGAATGTATAAAAAATTCCCACCTTTAATGATCCGGGATGATTGGAAAGAAAACTGTCATAATACGCACCTCCATACCCCAGGCGGTATCGGTTTTTATCAACTGCCAAGCCCGGAACGATTATCAAATCATATCCTCCTGTATGTAATTCAGGTTTTATCGGATGTTTGGTACCCATAATTCCTGTTTCCAGTTCTTCAAGGGAATATAAAATTCTGTTTTCAAGTTTACGCTTGGGCAGAGTTTTGGGACAAATGACTGTGATTCCTTTTTGCATTAATTTTTGCAGCAAGGGTGTGATGTCAATTTCTCCTGCGATGGGTATGTAAGAATGTACAACCCTGCAATTTTCCCGCAGGATCAATTGTTCCAGGCGGTCACAGATCTCCAGGTCGTATTTTTCCTTTACGGAAAGATCCAGCTTGCGTCGCTGATCGAACATTGCTTTTCTCAGGGCACTTTTTTGTTCTTTCACGTCCATGGCAATGCGAAGATAATTTAATTCAGACAAATATGTCGTAAATAGAAAAACCGGAATTATCTTTGGACTCAATCTTGTCCGGAATGTTTTCCAAAGCCTGCGAATACGGAATTAAGTCAATCATTTATATCGCTTCCCGATCGCTTCAGAACGAAAGGGTCAAGATTGGAGACATCA
>DAORHY010000181.1:0-7708 GCA_035438225.1 Bacteroidia bacterium | reverse complement strand
AAAATCGCCGATATTCTCCCGGCACGGACAGCGTTTTACCTGCGCTGGGGATCTGCTTCTCTAACGGAAAGTCTCGCAAAGCTCAGGATGAATGTAAATTATTTCGATCCTCCTTTGGACAGAATCAACGCCATCGCAACGTTCAACAACAAGTACAAAACGAATGCAGAAGAAAATTTGTGTTCGTGGACGGGAAACGAAATGGGGATTGCAATTACAGAACCGGGGACGCCTGAATTTGAAAACAGTTTTTTCGCCATCATTAAAGCAGACCGTGCAGATCAGGCATTGATTCAACTCACGAATCTGCAACATCGCCTTGGGAAGACAGGGCCTCCCGAGCAGTATAAAAATCATCCGGTAGGGCAACTTCCGGGAGGCAATTTCCTTTCCCTGTTGTATGGGAAAGCATTTCGCCGACTGAATAATCCTGCATTTACACTGATGAACGGTTATGTGATATCCGCCAATCAGACCAGTGCGCTCAAGAGCATCATTGATGAAATTGAGGCCGGGAAAACACTTACGAATAACCTTGCGTATCAGCAATCCTCTGCTGCAGATAATCAACCTTCCTTTGTTGATCTTTACCTGAATTTTAGTTCCGGAATCAACCTTATCAAAGCAGGTTTAACCCCTGAAATTCTGAAACAACTTCCCGAACACAGGGGAACATTGAACAGCCTCTCTGGGTTGTTGTTTAAAATCGGGAAAGACAAAGATTCATACCACAGTCAGATTACTCTGTCTTTTCTTAAAAATCCGAAACGGGAAGTCAATCTTCTTTTTGCCACGCAGCTCGATACTTCCGCGACACAGCGTCCGGCATATATTGAATCTACGGGTGAATCTTTTTCGGTAGCCGTCCAGGATGAATCGAACAACTTGTACCTTATTGATGAAAAAGGAAATATCCTCTGGAAAAAAGAATTGGATGAAAAAATAATGAGCGATATTCATCCTGTTGACTATTACCGAAACGGAACCAAACAACTTTTGTTCAATACAGCGACACGCTTGTACCTGATCGACCAGGACGGGAATATGGTTTCAAAATTTCCAATACACCTTCCGGCTGCAGCTACAAACGGCTGTAGTGTTGTACAAAACAGTTTTCTCAAAACCCAACAGATTCTGATTGCCTGTTCCAACGGGCAGGTGTATGCGTACGATCTGAGCGGCAAGCCCGTTTCAAGTTGGTTATTTGAACCGTTTCTGAATGGAATAAAGGATGAAATTAAAGCTGTCAGCATGGGAAAACAAGTATTCTACCTTGTTGCAAGTACGGAAGGGAAAATTCTGCTAGCTGATGCCCGGGGGCGCACACGGCAAATTGCGTCCAATCTTACTCCGGATCAAATACAAAGCCTTGAAATTTTACCAGCCGATTCCGCTTCGAATGCTCAGTTCATGGTGTATGACAGTTCTGGTGCTTCTCTCTATACAGCAGAGGGCAACAGGGGTTCCATATTCGGAGAAATCTCATCGATTCGAATGGTCCGCGGCATCCAGGGCTGGCCGGGAAGCCGGACTTCCGTGTATCTTCTCCTGACAAAGGACTCCCTGTTGTTGTACTCTGCACCCGGCAAACAGGAATGCCTGAAATCCCTGCCCTTGAAAGCACCCTGTACTCTTGAGGCCAGTTTTGACAGGGAATCTTTGACAACCTGGGCAGGTCTGATTTACCCCGATCAGAATACATTTTTCCTCCTTGCCGATGACTGTTCCATTCCGGGAGGATTTCCTGTGAAAGGGAATGGCAAATTCTGTGTCCGGAAGTCAAAAGGAGACGGAAAAAATAAGCTCCTGATTGCGAGTACGGATGGAAACTTGTACGTTTATAATCTCAATTAATCTTTTAATCTCTATTCTCATGAATCGATTCACAATCAATCAAAAATTGAGTACTGTGTTTCTTCTTGTACTGTGCGCCGGATTCTTTCAGGGCTGTATAAAAAACGAAGATTTTCAATACGAAAAAATTGCCGTTACCACCTGGGATCCGGATGTAGCCGTTCCATTAATTCATTCTGACCTTTCCATTTACGACATTATCGGGCGCACAGATTCCGGAACAATCAGCATAGACGACAGCAATAAAGTATCCCTGATATACAAGGGCAACATTTATTCTGTTTTCGGATATGAATTTCTTCCACTGATCAACCAAACCTATCCACAAACCATTTTACTAACATCTGTTGACAGTACACAACTCGCTCAAAATGGAACATTCAGCAAAAGCGTTACAACAACCTTTCCGTTCAGTGTCTCCAACAACGAAAGTCTTGATTCTGTCACCCTCCGTTTGGGAACATTGATTGTGAGTATTAATTCGATGATCCCATACGATGGCAGTCTGAATATCAGTATCCCTGATGCTGTGAAGGACGGGATCCCATTTTCCATGGACGTTCCGTTTTCCATTAACAGCGGACTTCCAGTCCTTGCCATTGACAGTGCTACACTCGAAGGATATCATGTAAATCTGAAACAGGGCGGCAACGCCAATCAGTTGAAGATTATTTACACACCGACGTTTACTTTTAACAGCAGCAATATTCAGCCCGCAGTTAACAAACAATTTAATATCCAGAGCATTTTCTCTGATTTGCATGTTGCACAGGCATTTGGAAATTTCGGCCAACGTCCGTTATCGATCAGTGTAGATTCATCGAAAATCCGCGTCTTCAATAACCAGATCAGCGGAAATGTATTCTTTGATGATCCCAAAGTGAAATTTATCATCAGCAATTCCTATGGTATGCCGATTGAAGCACATGTCAATTCACTTTTCGCAATCCTTGCTGACGGTAGCACTCCGACGATAACAGGATATCCCGACCCCATCCCTATTTCTGTTCCGTTGAATATCGGCCAGACTGTTCAAACCAGTTTTGAACTCAATCAATCCAACAGCAATGTTAAAACAGTGATTAACCAGCAGCCACGGTACATCAGTTACAATGTGAATTCCAATACCAATGTACCACCTGGCTCTTATAATTTCCTGGAGGACTCCAGCCGGTTTAAGGTGGATGTTGAAGTGAACCTTCCCCTGAAAGGATATACTGAAGGTTTCACCCTGCGGGATACAACTCCCTTCACTTTGGAAAATATCGAACAGGTGCAGTCTGCCGTGTTCAGGATCAACGTAATCAATGGTTTTCCTGCAAATGCAAAGACACAGGTATTTTTCACGGACTCAGCGTATGCTATAATCGATTCCATGCTGACCGATGCGAATGAACTGATTGTAGAATCCGGTCCGCTTGACAACAATGGAGTGGTGATTGCACCTGTACATAAAAGAAGAGATGAACCCTTTAACCGCACAAGGATGGAAAATGTCTTCAAGGCAAAATACCTGATTATCGAAAGTACGGTTGACACCAAAGATTCGCCGCTCACACACATTCAGATCTATTCCACCTATAAGATAGACGTTCGTGTCGGGGTGCGTGCTCAGTTAAGCTTTCAATCCAATTAATGGTTTCATTTTCTTTAATTTATTTCTATGAAAAACCGATTCTCACACAGCATTCTCCCCACCCTCCTTCTGCTGTTTATGTATTTCAACTCTTCAGCACAACAGGACCTGACAATGTATCACATGCCGGCCATCGGACAATCCATCCGTGTGAACCCTTCCCTGATGCCTGTCAATAAATATTACGTCGGACTGCCGTTTATATCATCCACTTATTTTCTGTACAGTCACAATGGATTTGTATATCATGATTTTTACAAAGTACGTTCAGACGATTCTGTTCAGATTGATGTAACAAATGCATTGAGCAAACTCGATAAAAAGAATTTTCTAAAAACAGATTTCCAGACCGATTATTTATCTCTGGGCATAACGGTTAATAAATTCTACATCACCGGAAACATCACAGAACATGTAGCACTGCGTTTCGCTTATGCCAAAGAATTGCTTCAGCTGATCAATGAAGGAAATGGTCCTTTCATCGGAAGAACACTTGACTTTAGCAAGACCGGGTTTGATGCGACGCATTACCGTGAATATGCACTTGGACTGGCGACGGAAATCAATAACAAATGGACAGTTGGCGGACGTGTGAAATATCTGTATGGCCTCGAAAATTTTTCCAGCACTACCGGAGATTTGGGTTTTATTACTGCTGAAGAAGATTATCATCTTCAGGTACCAACGGATATTGTGATCAACACCTCCGGGCCGGTGAATGCAGAAGACGGCTATGACCAGTTCAGCGACGGCACCACTGCTAATGCCTCGAAAAACCTGAAAGATTATCTGTTCCACCGGAAAAACCGTGGCCTTGCGGTTGACCTGGGAGGCACCTATAAACCAAACGAAACCTGGTCATTTTCAGGGAGCATTCTTGACCTCGGCTCAATAAAATGGAAGAGCGATGTTAGAAATTACAAGACCAGTGCCGGTCAATACGATTTCAACGGTGTGGATCTGAAAAGTTTCCTGAACGATACTTCCGCGAACATACAGGGCGCCCTCGATTCACTCGGGAATGTTTTTAAAGCAAAGGAAACCAAAGACAGCTACACAACTAATCTGCCAACCCAGGTGAACCTGAGCGCTAATTACAGGATTGACGACAACAGCTTTGCAGGAGCATTGGTGCATGCTGAGTTTTTCAAAAAAACCATTCAGCCTGCAGTCACACTCTCCTACAACAGAATGGTTGGCCGGCATCTTTCCCTGGCGGCATCTTATTCTTACATCAACCAGGCCTTTGATAATATCGGATTGGGCATGGCGGTGAGTGCAGGTCCCGTTCAATTGTATGTTGTATCGGACAATGTGCTTGGCGCAATAGCACCGCTTGATCACAACAATTCACATTTCCATTTTGGCATTAACCTGATTTTCGGAAGGCCGCTGCGCGACCGAGACAAAGACCGGGTTCCTGATCAGACAGATGATTGTCCGGATATCCCGGGACTTGTTGATCTGAAAGGTTGCCCTGACCGTGACCATGACGGCATTCCGGATTACCTGGATCGTTGCCCGGATACACCAGGCTTGCGCCACTTCAATGGCTGCCCGGATGCAGATAATGACGGAGTTGTAGATTCACTTGACAATTGCCCGACAACTCCCGGTCTGATTGAATTCTTGGGCTGTCCGGACACAGATGGCGACAGCATACCTGATCCTGAAGACAGTTGTTCGACAGTGAAAGGACTCCGTATCTTCAACGGCTGCCCTGACTCGGATAATGACGGTGTAATGGATTCTCAGGACAGTTGCGTACTGATACCGGGACCGGCCAGCAATAACGGTTGTCCGATCATTAAAAAAGAGGTAATCGTTCCGAAAGAACCGGTCAAAGCCCAACTCACCGTTCAGGAACAGGAAGTCATCAATAAAGTCTTCCGAAATCTTGAATTTGAAACCGGCAAAGCAGTGATTCGAAGTTCCAGCTTCGCCTCTCTGGATGAGCTCACCGTCTTGCTTAAAAAGAAAACAACATTCCGTCTCCTCATTGAAGGTCACACCGACAATGTTGGCTCTGATGCATTGAATCTTAAGCTCTCGCAACGAAGGGCGGAAGCTGTGAAGAAATATCTCACAGATAAAGGCATCGAAGCATCACGAATTGTAAGCAAAGGATATGGTGAGATGTCGCCGGTTGCCGACAATAAGACTGCCGAAGGACGGCAACGAAACAGGAGAGTTGAGTTTACAATTCTTGAGTAAATTGCGCAGGAAATCAGGAAACGAAAAAAAGCGGTATTCAACCGCTTTTTTTCGTTTCCTGATGAATCTGTTTGTTTGTTTGGATGTACTTCGAAATTTAATATTCCACTAAATTTTTCAGGGTGCATTGTTTCATGCTACTTACACCCTGCTTCGTAAACCCTTCTCTTTTCTGTCATGTATTCATCCTTTTCAGTGCCTTCGATAGTGTATTCGATAGTAGCAACTTTTTGACAAAGATCTTCATAATGCGCCAGTATCCTGCGATCGGGATCCATAATGAGTTTGTGAAAAGCTGACGCCCGAAAAGCATAGAGGGCAGAATCACCCTGAAATGACTGATGAATCTCTGAATAAGTACATTCAATCTGATGTAATTCAGTTAACACTGGCAAATAGTTTTCTTTTGTGAACGACTGTATTTCCAGGCTGTGAGGATTGTCAACTCCCCCGGTTTCGAAGGATCTGCTGCAAGCAAGATACAGCACAGAAATGAACAGAACGGCGGCTAACTTTTTCATTTGAATTAGTTTTGATTAATTCAACATTACATATCCTTTTTTGAAAATATACGGACAGAAATAACTGTGGGTAGAACCATCCACACCAACAGTAAAACAAAGGAGTAAACCATTCCGGCTCCAGAACCAAAAAACTTCAGATACAAGGCACCTGTATAACCCATGAGAGCCGAAGTGTCGAGTTTGAGTAAAACCAAAACACGTCCTAGGTCAATCGGGTTCATTGCTGTAAGCACCAACACAGCTTTTTCCAGGGGATAATCACTGAAATAAGAAAGTATCCACAATACTATTCCATCGTACAAGACAGAAAAATAAAACCACATTAACAAAGCGGAACCGATTCCCCGTGCTTTATCTGCACTCCGGACGGAAGCCAGAAAAGCGAGTGCAGTAAAAATGAATGTCAGCAAAATAGCGACAGTCAACAAATAAAACGAAGTCTCCGACATATCCCATAGTAGTATGGGTATTCCAAGACCGATCAGTAAGGCTGTTGCAAGTGAAAAGCTGATTCCAAAATATTCTCCCAGTAATATCCTTCTCCTGCGTATAGGCTGCGCCATCAACAATTCGATAAACTCTCTTGAATTGTAATAGTGAATGGTTCCGAAAACAATACTCATCAGTGGCACGACTAACAAAACAATGTGCAATAAGCTAACGGTTGTCTTTGAATCACCGGTACCGAGGTAATACAATCCCGAACACAAAGCGAACAGTAAGGCGGTATAACCGATTACCATTTTACTTCTGAAGACATCGTAAATAACGTATTTCAATATTTTACGCATACACCACCCCTTCCATACGTTTCGCAAGCGCTTTCCCCAATCTGGTTTCTCCGGTATCTTTCAATATTTCTTCAATGCTGAGATTGAATTTTACTACTCCATCCACAAGAAATACAACTCTGTCCGCCAGTTCTTCGACTTCGCTCATGTTATGGGAAGTTACCAGGGTGAGTGAACCGAGTGCTTTTTGTTTCAGAATTTTATTTTTCAAATGCTCTGTAGCTACAGGATCCAATCCGGCAGTTGGTTCATCCAGTATAAATAATTTGGGATGAAACAGGAAAGCAAGGGAAGCACTCACTTTTTGTCGGGTACCGCCGGACAAGGTACCCATCCGTTTGTCCATCAATGCATGCAGCCCGAAGTTTGTCATCAACTCCTCGTCCAGGGGTGCAGAAGAATCCCGTAAATCCTTCATCATCTCGAAAACCTGACGGATTTTCATTTGTTCCGGATACCGGCCAATCTGGGGCATATATCCGATGTTGGATCTGTATTCCCAGCCTGTAAGGATGTTTTGTCCGTTGAGCTCAATTTTTCCGCTATCCGGCACTACCAGTCCAAGGATACTTTTGATCAGCGTAGTTTTACCGGAACCATTCGGGCCAATCAGCGTGATGACTTCCCCTGCAGGGAAATCCAGGCTGACATTTTTAAGTACATGCAGCTTGCCGAATGATTTGCTAAGG
>DAORHY010000180.1:0-7751 GCA_035438225.1 Bacteroidia bacterium | reverse complement strand
CATAAGGAACATGAAAAACGAAGAGATAATTGCAAAGATTAACGAATTCCTGGTGGAGGAATTTGAAGTAGATGCAGAGAAAATTACACCGGACGCAAACCTGAAAGAAACATTGGGCCTCGACAGCCTCGATTATATTGACCTCGTTGTAGTCATTGAAAGTAATTTTGCTTTTAAGGTAAAACCAGAAGATTTTGTGGGAATTGTGACCTTCCAGAACTTCTATGATTATGTGACTTCAAAGGTAAATTCTAAAGAATTGATCTGATGCCTTCCTGGCAGGGCAAATCAAAAGGGACAAAAACCGGCTACAGTATTTTTGTAGGAATTCTCAGGAGATTTGGTGTCTTTCCTGCTTATTTTCTGCTTCGCTTCGTTGCCTTTTACTATTTTCTTTTTTCCTTTTCTTCTTCAAAGGTTATTTACTCCTTTTTCAGGAAAACACTTGGGTACGGTCCGGTTTCAGCGCTGGGCAATGTATACAGGAATTATTTCTGGTTCGGCCAGAGTCTTATCGATAAGATAGTTTTAATGTCAGGACTTCCGAACAGGTTCAGTTTTGACTTCGACGGAGAACATTATCTCCGGGAAATGGCAGCCGGTGGAAAAGGAGGCATGCTCATCAGTGCTCATGTTGGAAACTGGGAAATTGCCGGATTCCTGCTCAAACGCCTCAACACCAGGATCAATATTGTCATGTACGACGGGGAACACAGGAAAATCAAGGACTACCTCGATAGTGTTCTGGGAAACAGGCAGGTAAACATCATAGTCGTGAAGGACGATATTTCACATATCTATGAAATCAATGAGGCCTTACGAAAAAATGAATTTGTATGCATGCATGCGGATCGCTTTATAGAGGGAAACAGGACAGTAAAAAGGGAGTTTTTCGGCCAACCTGCCCATTTTCCTCTGGGGCCTTTTGTACTGGCTTCACGCCTCCGGGTGCCGGTAAGTTTTGTCTTTGCCATGAAAGAAAGTAAATTACACTATCATTTTTTTGCCAGCCCTCCAAAGGTCTGTTCAGTGAAGGAAAAGAAAGGATTGCCGGAAGAATTGATTTCGGATTTTATTGGGGAACTGGAAACGAAGGTGAAAAAATATCCTGCTCAGTGGTTTAACTATTACAATTTTTGGAAAGATTAAAAATGCTTCCGTTAAAAGATATTTCGGATCTCATTCCGCAAAAAAAACCGTTTGTGATGATTGACCGGCTGGATCATTCGGATGATACCTCCACTGTATGCAGCCTGACCGTACGGGATTCGAATTTGTTTGTTCGGGATGGTTATTTTTGTGAACCGGGTTTGATCGAAAATATTGCACAGACAGCTGCGGCACGCGTAGGGTATATCGCGATGACGCACAAGGCTCCTGTTCCCCTCGGTTTTATCGGAGCCATCCGTAACCTTGAAATCTTTGATCTTCCACAAACCGGTGAAGTACTTCGAACCGAAATAAAAATTATAAACCAGGTTTTTGATGTGACCATCATCTCCGGAACAATTCGTACCGGTGAGAAAATCCTGGCTCAGTGCGAAATGAAAATTGTTCTTAACCCTGAAAAAAAAGTGTAACATGAAACAAATCAATCGGATCACCTGCATTGTCCTGGTGCTTATCGTATTCGGTTCAGCGAGACTGGTAAGGGCACAAAACCTTAAGGATTTTTTTAATTCCACAGATACAAAAACCACCTGGCTCGGCCTTGATTTTTCGGAACTGAGGATTCTCGGCGATGCCGGTGCCGATGCGTGGGAGATAAAGGACCGTTACTTCGGCTCCATCAATGATCTGATCATCAATGAATCGGAAAAATACAATGTCGCCAAAGCTTTCCGCAGGTCCGATTTTGCTTTTGATCTTGACGCTGTCAGAAAAGTAAATGCAAAAGTGGATGTTGACAAATTGAAAACATTCAGTTCTGAAGATCTGCAGCGTGTTACACCTGAAATGGTGCAGAAGATGGTAAAGGAATATGCACTCACCGGGAAAACCGGTTATGGAATTGTGTTCATCGTTGATGGATTCAATAAGATGGAACAAAGTGCAGGCATGTTTGTAACCATCCTTGATATGGCGACACAGAAAGTTCTGCTTACCAAAAAAATTACAGGCAAAGCCATGGGTTTTGGATTCCGGAATTACTGGGCCCGAAGTGTCTATGAAGTCCTGAAAACGATTGAAAAGTCAGCATACAGCAGCTGGAAAAACGAAGCGAATTAATGGAGAAATCTACCGGAAGAATTATTCACCCGTTAAAGAAATCCGGTCTTACCGAACGGATTGAAATCCATGTACGCTTCAACGAGGCGGATCCCCTGGGTATTGTCTGGCATGGACATTACATCCGCTATTTTGAAGACGGCCGAGAGGCGTTCGGGCAAAAATACGGATTGGGTTATCTGGATATGTACACGCAGGGATTCGTTGTTCCTGTCGTGAGTGTGGAATGTGATTACAAACGCTCCCTGCGCTATGGTGACCGGATGATTATTGAAACAACCTATATTCCCTGTGATGCTGCAAAGATTCTGTTTAAGTATACCTTGTACAATGCCGCAACAAATGAAATCGTCGCCACCGGTTCAACTACGCAGGTATTTCTCGACAAAGAAAAATCTGCTTTACAACTTGTCAATCCTCCCTTCTTCGAGGAATGGAAGAGAAAACAATCATTCCACTGATAAAAGATAAATGCTGCTCTGCAGAGCGAGCCGACTGGAAAAGAACCGGTGCTGAGAATCTGCAGAAAACAGGAGTAAACGCAAAATGAAGAACGTGTTCGTTGTCGCTGATAATATTTTTTCCCCGCTGGGCGCTACCACCGTGGAAAATGTCGCTGCGCTGCAGGCAGGCAGGACAGGACTCAGGCAACATAAAAATTTCATGGAATCTTCTTCCGATGTTTTTGCTGCGCTCTTCAGTTATGAGGATGAGCAAAACTGCATTGGGGGTGGTGATTTCACACGATTCGAAAAGATTCTGGCTACTTCCATAAAGCATGCATTAACGGGATCTGCTGTTGATATTACTGACCCGGCAACCATCCTTGTAATTTCTTCGACCAAAGGAAATATCAGCATGTTGGAGGATGTACAGCCTCCTGAAGACCGCAACAAAGCCATCGCACTGACGGCTTCTGCAAAGAAGATTGCAAAATGGTTCGGTCACCCGAATGCACCTGTAGTGGTTTCGAATGCCTGCATTTCCGGGTTGGCTGCATTGCTTGTTGCCAAACGGTTGATTCAGATTGGAAAGGCGGATCATGCGATTGTCGCCGGAGCAGACCTGATCACCCGGTTTGTGCAGAGCGGTTTTGAGTCGTTTCAGGCGTTGAGTCCGGAAGTATGCAAACCTTTTGATAAGCACAGAAGAGGAATCAATCTCGGGGAAGCTGCGGCGACTATCGTATTGTCTGTAAATCCGGGAAGTTATCAGCCTGCGGTTTGCATTTCCGGCGGATCGGTAAGCAATGATGCGAACCACATTTCCGGCCCGTCACGCACAGGGGAAGAACTGGCACTGGCCATCCGGAAGGCCTTGAAGGAGGCTGTGCTCCAGCCCGCTCAAATCGATTTTATCTCAGCGCACGGTACTGCTACAATGTACAATGATGAAATGGAAGCAAAAGCATTTGGTATCGCCGGTGTTGCAGCGGCTCCTGTCAACAGCCTCAAAGGTTATTTCGGGCATACACTCGGCGCCGCGGGCTTGGTCGAATCTGCAATCACCCTCAGCAGCATGCGGGAGAACAGGATGTATCCAACCTTCGGATTTCAACACCACGATGTTTCAGCACCTGTGAATGTCTGTGATAGAATGGAAAATAAAGAATTGAACCATACACTCAAAACGGCATCCGGATTTGGAGGCTGCAATGCCGCACTTGTGTTTTCAAAATATGAAATCAGGTAAACCGAATCGCCCGTGAATACGCTAACTGAAACAATGAATTTCTATACTGAAAATAACGATACTGCCCTCGAAGCAAAAGAAAAAGCCCAACGCATTGCCTTTGCACCTGTGGTTTTTCAGGCTTCCCGCGTGCTGCGCGACAGCGGAATTCTGGAGGCTGTGGACCAGAGTGGTGATGCAGGCATCCGGCTTGACGATGTTGTCCGGAAAGTTCAGCTGCCCTTGTATGGAGTACGGGTATTACTCGAATCCGGACTCAGCATAGGACTCGTAGTGTATCGCAATGAAAAATATTTTTTAACGAAAACGGGATATTTCATTCTGCATGATGAGCTCACGCGGGTGAACATGGATTTTATTCACGATGTCTGTTACCTCGGATTGTTTTCACTCGATAAAAGTGTGCAAACCGGAAAACCGGAAGGACTGAAAGTTTTTGGAACGTGGAACACCATTTACCAGGCGCTTTCACAGCTTCCGCCGGAGGTGCAGAAAAGTTGGTTTGCCTTTGATCATTTCTATTCCGATACTGCTTTCCCGCAGGCATTGCAGGCGGTATTTAAATCGTCTCCCCGCCGCCTCCTTGATATCGGTGGAAATACGGGAAAATGGGCGATTGCCTGTACTGCTCACGATCCTGAAGTTGAAGTCACAATTATGGATCTTCCGGGACAACTGGAGATGGCAAAAAAGAAGATCGGAGAAATGGGATTGACGAATAGAGTTCATTTTTATCAGGCCAATATCCTGGAAGAAACTCAGGAGTTCCCAAAACACTTTGATGCAATCTGGATGAGTCAGTTCCTGGATTGTTTCTCCGAAAACGAAATTACTTCAATACTGAAACGGTGTCGTCAGGCGATTGAACCAAACGGGAAAGTGTACATTCTTGAGCCATTCTGGGACCGTCAGCGTTTTGAAACCGCTTCGTTCTGCCTGCAACAGACCTCACTTTACTTCACCGCTCTGGCCAATGGCAACAGCCAGATGTATCATTCCGGAACATTCCTGGATTGCGTACGCAAGGCGGGTTTTGAAGTGGAAGCGGAAGTGAATGAAATCGGATTGAGTCATACATTATTAATTTTAAAAGGGAAAAATTAATTCTTATTGTCATGAAAACAGAAAATGTGGATGTCCTTGTCATTGGCGCCGGTCCTTCCGGAACAATCGCAGCTTCCATCGTTAAGAAAGCAGGATTCAATGTGAAAATTGTGGAAAAGATGATGTTCCCCCGTTTTGTTATCGGGGAAAGCCTCCTGCCGCGATGCATGGAAGCCTTGGAGGAGGCAGGTTTCATGGATGCATTGAAAGCAAAGGGTTTCCAGGAAAAATTCGGGGCGAAATTTGTCCGTGACGGAAAAATCTGTGACTTCAGTTTTGAAAGCCAGTTTACCCCGGGCTGGAACTGGACCTGGCAGGTTCCGCGCGCGGATTTCGATAAAACACTGGCGGATACTGTCGGGGCAATGGGTGTAACTGTAGAGTATGAAACCACCGTGACCGGAATTGAATTTAACGGTTCCGGCTCGGTAACAACTGTGGTTGATAAAAACGGTGCTGAAAAAAAAATACAGGCACGATTCATCATTGATGGCAGCGGCTATGGCAGGGTGATTCCACGTCTGTTCAACATGGAAAAGCCTTCCAATTTGATTCCGAGGAAAGCATTGTTTTCTCACCTGAAAGATGTGAACCGATCCATGGCCGACGAACCCAACCGCATCACAGTTGTTGTGCATGAGCCGGGTGTCTGGATTTGGGTGATCCCATTTTCAAACGGGCTGACATCCGTAGGGTTTGTTGGTGAACCTTCATTCTTTGACGGTGTTTCCGGAACACCTGGCGAACAACTGCGTCAGCTGATTCAGTCACAACCTGAAATCAGCAGTCGGTTCGAAAATACGGAGATGGCTTTTGAACCCAGGGTACTCGAGTCCTGGTCTGCATCAACGGATAAGTTTTATGGAGATGGTTTTGTGCTGACCGGCAATGTAACGGAGTTCCTCGATCCGGTATTTTCTTCCGGCGTCACACTCGCAAGTGTCTCCAGCCAGCTGGCTGCCAATCTTGTGATTCGAAAACTGAACGGAGAGAATGTCGATTGGGAAAAGGAATACATGCAGAAGATGATGCATGGCGTGAATACTTTTCGCTCCTATGTGATGGCCTGGTACGATGGTACCTTGGATGAAATATTTTTCTCCGAAAAGCAAGACCCGCAAATTAAAAACCAGATATGTTCCGTACTTGCAGGATATGTCTGGGACGAAACGAATCCCTATGTTGCAAATCATGATAAGGCTTTGCAACGACTGGCCAGAGTGATTACCCTGGAGAAAACCTTGAACATGAATTAATAATTTGATGTCCCGAAATCTTGTCATATCAAAAAGCTGCCTGATCGAAAAGAACCGGGCGATCCTGAATGGGACCATTGTCTTCGATGCTCCCGGCATGGATGCTTCAGGATTTTTGACAGCCTTGTACAAAAATACGGGTGCAAATTATCCCAGGTTTTACAAAATGGATAACCTGTGTAAGCTGGGGTTTTTGGCCGGTGAATTGATGTTCGGGAATCCTGCAGTGATCAAACAATATAACACGGATGAAATTGCCATCGTATTGTACAACGCCAATGCAAGTCTGGATACGGATATTCGATACTACAGTTCTGTTAAAGAAATGGCCAGTCCGGCGTTGTTTGTCTATACGTTGCCGAATATTCTCATCGGTGAATTGTGTATCCGCCATGGAATAAAGGGAGAAAGTGTTTTTTTTCTCGAGGAAGAATTGAATGCCACTGATCTGAAGGAGTATGTAAGCCTTTTGCTTGAACAGGATATTGCCAAAGCATGCCTGTGCGGCTGGGTCGATTTTCTGGGTAATGACTACAAATTATGTCTGATGTGGGTGGAAAAAGATAAACAGGGTGAAGTGTTTTCAGTAGATACTATCAATACTCTATACAAACAACGAAATGGATAAACTCATGCACGATCTGAAAGTTCAGATCATCGCACAACTCAATTTACAGGATCTTACACCGGATGATATCGGTGATGATCAGCCTCTATTCGTAGAAGGCCTGGGACTGGATTCAATCGACGCTCTGGAACTGATCGTGCTTCTGCAGCAGCAATACAAAGTAAAATTGACCAATGCAGAAGAAGGCCCGAAGGTGTTTCGCTCCGTCCGCACAATGGCTGAGTACATTACTGCTCATCATCCGAAAGTATAAATCATGAGCGCTCCTGAAATTTTTATTGCAGGCTTAGGTGTGATTTCCGCATTGGGAAAAGACCGGAAATCCAACCGGTATGCACTGCAATCGGGAGCAGGTGGAATCGGGCCTGTCAACTACCTGGATACAATTCATCAGAATGTTTTTCCTGTCGGCGAAGTGAAATATTCAAATGCCCGACTCGCAGAATCATCCGGATTGTCTCCTGGTTTGTCGCGTACTGCATTGTTAAGTTTTATGGCGGCAAAAGAAGCATGCGACGATGCCGGAATCACAAAAGCTTCCGGACTTAGAATCGGTTTTGTTTCCGCTAACTCAGTCGGCGGCATGGACACATCTGAAGAATTTTATAATGAATTTTATACGGATCACCGAAAAGGAAGACTCCGCAATGTGGTTCATCATGAATGTGGAAGCATCACTGAACTGGTCGCCAATCGTCTCGGCATCCGGAATTACATCAGCACTATCAGCACAGCATGTTCTTCTTCGGCAAATTCGATTTTTCATGCGGCACGCATGATTGCTGCAGGCTACCTGGATATGGCAATTGCCGGCGGTGCGGATGCACTGACACGGTTTACAT
>DAORHY010000179.1:0-7823 GCA_035438225.1 Bacteroidia bacterium | reverse complement strand
ATTCCGCATTCGCTATACCATTAATGGCACCACAAATTACTTGTACAAAGATGTCGACGGTACCGGCAGTCCTGTGAGTTCCACCCTGACAGGTTTGCTCCCCGGCACTGAATACGCTGTGGAAATGGCTACCCGTTGTACCGGAATTCCAAGTACCTATAGCATTCCCATTACCTTCACAACAGATTTTACACCGGTAAACTGTATTGTACCCGGACAGCTTGACGTCTCGAATATTACCAACACCACAGCCGACTTCAGCTGGACACCGTTCATCCTGGCAGATACATTCCGAATCCGATATTCTGAAGACGGAACAACCAATTTTATCTATCTTGACTCGGATGGTTCACAGGGAAGCCTGGTTTCTCTCGCCAATCTGAACCCGGGAATGACGTACCAGATTCAGGTAAGCTCGATTTGCAGCGGAGTCAGCAGCGGCTACAGTGCACCGTTCATCTTCACTACCGACGTGACACCGGTTCCGTGCATTCGTCCGTACGGACTTACTGCACCGGTGGTAACAAACACCACAGCACAGCTGGACTGGACACCGTATGTTACCGCAGATACATTCCGTATCCGTTACTCCGTTTTCGGAACCACGAACTACCGCTATGTGGATGTCAACGGCAGCCTGGGAAATTCATATCTTCTCACAGGACTTGATCCGGCCACCACCTACAGTTTCCGTGTCGGAGCAATTTGCAACGGCTCGAGAATCGGATACAGCACAGCTTCAACCTTCACTACTTCCAGTACTCCGGCAACCTGCGTGAGGCCTTTCGGGCTTTCCCAGTCGAACACATCGAATACCACCGTTACTGTCAGCTGGTCGCCTTATGTGGAAGCGGATACTTTCCGTGTACGCTATCACGAGTTTGGTTCACTCACATTTGAATACAAGGACGTTGACGGCGCCGGCGGCACAACCAGCACAAACCTGACCGGACTCAATCCAAATACTCTGTACAATTATCAGGTTGCCTCCATCTGTAACGGAGTAAGTTCAGGATACAGTGCCGTCAGCAGTTTCTCCACCCTGGGCAACATTGCAGCCTGCATCCGGCCTTATGGACTTTCCACTACGAATATCACGAACAGCACTGCTTTGGTGTCCTGGGACAATTTCGTTTCCGCAGATACGTTCCGTGTCCGTTATGCAGTAAATGGCACAACGAATTACCAATACATCGATCAACCGGGAATTGCCGGCAATTCGTTGGTCATCGCAGGTTTGCTGCCATCCACTACTTACCAATACCGTGTCAGCGCGATCTGTACCGGCTCCAGCAGCGTGTACAGTTTTCCCTCCACGTTCACGACATCCAGCGGCGCAGTCGCCTGTACAATCCCTTACGGATTGTCGAACTCGCCCCTGAACAATACAAGTGCTACTGTCAGTTGGACACCCCTTGTTACTGCGGATAGTTTCCTGGTCCGCTACTCGGTTTTCGGAACAACAAATTATACCTGGAAGAAAATTTCCGGAACAGGCGGAGTTACCAGTACGACACTCACAGGACTCACACCAAACACACAGTATCAATGGCAGATCCGCCCGGTATGCAATGGTGTTCCGGCAGGTCCTTACTCTGTTTCCGATGTCATTTCAGTTCCACCTTCTCCGATCCGGATGAGTGCGGCGCTTGCGGACGATAATTTCATCGTTTACCCGAATCCGGCGACAGATCAGGTGAACATCCGGTTTGAATCATCAGAAAATACCAACGCACGCATTCAGCTCACGGACCTTACAGGGCGCATCATTTACAGTCAGGCATTTACAACCGTCAGCGGAGAAAACATCTTTACGTTCTCTGTTCAGGGCATCTCCCGTGGTGTCTATACACTCATCGTTGAAACTGGCGAGGTGAAGAGACAGTCGGGGATTTGCGTACAGTAACTCTGTTCTTCACTAAAAAAAAGAGCGGCCGGCAGCCGCTCTTTTTTTTTAGCAGTACAATCTGTTTTGGCCTTGCTCTTAAACATTACCGGTGTATTCTGCGTCACAACGCGCATGCAGCCACCCCGAAAAACAATCCCGGAAACCGGAATACTTCTGAACCTTACGGTAGTTGAATGGAACTACCGCTTTGTGTTGATCACCCGTTCAGAAAAAACACATTGTTCTTTCTTCGTTCGTGAACAACAGGCTGCTCGTCAGCATATCCGAAAATCACGGAAAGGAGTACCTGTTCATTTGCCGGTATGCGAAGCCGGGGATAATCTTTTGTATGTTCAACAAACTTTCCAAAGCCCACCGGACAACTCGCAAGGCCAAGTGAATGAGCAGCCAGCATCATGTTCTGGGCACACATGCCAATGTCCAGAGAAGACCATTCATTATCCTTCGGTGCAGTGAGGAAGATGACAACAGGAGCTCCATGAAAAACAAAATCTTCCATTGTAAAAAAATCAACATTTGCGATCGCATGAATCAGTCCGGCGGCTGATTTTAGAATATCCTTTATTCCCATTCTTGAAATCTCCTTCACCGAAGCCCGGGAAATTTCCTTTGAAAATGTTTTAATCTCTGCTTTGTCTGTCAATACATAGAAACTCCAGGGTTGATGATTCATTGCGGATGGAGCCATTCTTCCTGCATCGATAATTTGATCAATCTGCTGTTTCGCAACGGGCCTGTCACTGAACTTCCGTACCGACCTTCTTTCATAAATAGCCCTGACGATCGCATTCGCTTGATCTTCATTTTTCACATTTACCGTCTGCATGATCAACTCCTTTCTGTTGGATACCAAAATTCCATACGAAATTCGACATCGGGCATGAAAATAGCAATGATGGAAATCAGGACAGTGTTATTCCACAGGGAAAATATCTTCACGGAACGCCCTTCGAATAAATCTGGCGAAATCCATACCTTGGCAATTGAATCAGACAAATCACCAAAATCATAACCCATGTTAAAAGATACGCTGATTGAATTCTTCGAACGTGATCTCAGGAAACTTTCTGAGGAGATTGAATTGTACGAAAACGAACAGGACCTGTGGCTTGTGAAAGGGGCAATCAGTAATTCCGCGGGGAATCTATGTTTGCACCTCATCGGCAACCTGAAACATTTCATCGGATCAACCCTGGGAAACACCGGCTATGTGAGGGAACGGGAAAAAGAATTTACCCAAACAAACATTCCCAAATCCGACTTGCTTGATTCCATTGAAGACACAAAACGAACAGTGATAAAAACAATTCAGCACCTGGAATCATCAGCTATCGATAAGAATTTTCCCATTGAGAAACACAACAAAGTAGTGACCACAGAAAACATGCTCATTCACCTCCTTTGCCATTTGAATTATCATGTTGGGCAAATTAATTATCACCGGAGGATGCTGACTACTGGCTGAGCAATGATCGGTCTGAACAGAAAAGCTATATCGTAACCGGCCAAAGACAATTTATTCCTGCCATTCATCACCGGAAAACAATGAAAACAAACCGTCCATTCCCTGTTTATATTCTTTGTACACTACTGCTGATCCTGAGCATCAGTGCACTGGCAGCCGGTTTTTCCTTCATCACGGATCCCGGGGGCAAAGGAATCGGCATCGACCTTTCATATATCAGCAGAACACCGTTTAAAAATTTCCTGCTGCCGGGACTCATTCTGTTCATTTGCATCGGCATTCTCCCGTTGTTGGTTTTTGCCGGATTAATTTTTCGCCCGGAATGGAAAGCAATGAATTTACTTAATATCTATCCAAACAAACACTGGGCATGGACTTATTCGCTGTATTCAGGCATCGTACTGATTGCCTGGATTGCAGTCCAGATCACAATGGTTGACTATTTTTTTCTTCAACCTGTATGTATTGCATTGGGCTTGTTCATTTTGATTCTGACTTTGTTGCCTTCGGTACAGGAGTATTATACGAAAGAGCAAAACCACAATTGATCTGTTCCGGCTTTGTCCGGTACCGGATTATACAATTTACATAAAAGAATGGATTCCTTTCGCTTCCGATTCAACCACCCCGGAAGTACTGATATTTTTTGTAGTTTCAGCCGGATCTTACTCCGGAATCCGGATGGTTCACCGGATCATTCCTTACCTACTCTTTTCACCCTTTCAACCCCATTCAAATGAATAACTACTACTGCTGGCTTTTAGTACTGCTGACCGGCTTCACTACTCCTGCAAATGCACAAACACCTCCTGAATGGACACGAACCATTAATGTTGTTCCCGATTCTTCTCCTGTTTATCCTGTTCGCATGACACAGGATATGAACGGCAACTGCAATGTGCTCAGCACCTACCAAAAATCGATTTCACCGACCAACATTATTCATAAAATTGTTCTTACCCAGTTCGATTACAACGGTAACACAAACTGGCAATTAATCTTTGACAACAACGGAACCGGCAATCCCAGAGGATTTGATATGGCAACGGATGCGAACGGAAACTGTTATATCGCCGGAGCGTTCATGGCCACTACGAATTTCGAACCCCTCCTTCTAAAAGTGAATGCCGGCGGAAGTGTAGCCTGGCAACATGTTTCGACTGCCGCATTCCAAACCGGTTATTTTGACCAGGTAATTCTCAAAAACAATTTCCTTTTTCTCAAAGGCAGTAATGGTGTTGCAGTATTTGATGTGGCCGGAAATGAACGATGGTCGCTGGCGCTTACCCCCCAGGCAATTGCAGTCGATGATTCAGGCCGGATGGTTTTATCCGCATTTACATCCGGCACTCAGACCTTGTTCCGGTACAACTTCGATGGGTCCTTCAGTTTTTCAGACTCAACAATTATGGCTAAAAAATTGTCTGCGACAGCCCGGGAAACATTTATCTTCTCGCGGACAACCCGATGTACTCCCTGGTGAAATACGATAGCAATGGACAATTTTCCTGGAGCAGAGACAGCCTTGCAGCTCCGACTCCTTTCGGTGACATTGGCATCGACCTGTTGAGAGATGACAACGGCGATCTGTTGCTGGTCGGTCTGCAGGATAGTATTCTTAAATTCTCAGATTCCGGAAATCTGATCTGGAGGGCTCCGATGCAGGGAGCAGACGCATACCGCATAAGCACTAAATTGATTTCTTCAGGTGTACTTGCGGTTGCCGGAAGTATACCGGGTTTTGCAGGATATGACATGAGCGTATCCACCTACAACCTGTACGGGCAGCAAAGCTGGACAGGATACTTCAGCGGAAATACAGGTGGACGGGAATTTACCTGGGACCTGGCAGCAGACGGCAATGGAATTTATGTTATCGAAGACAATGAAAATTTTACCACCCTTGTTAAATTTACAAACCCTGCATTCACTACCGCTCTTGATTACACCCTCATTTGTGTGGACAGTGTCTGGTATGACCCTTTAAATCCACTCCTGATCAATGTAACTGTCTTTAATGGAAATAATTCTCAAGTGAATTACCCATCCGTTCGGATTGTATCTCCGGCCGGAGATACAATCGGCAATCCAAATAATTTTGTGAACTACTTCGCACACCTCGGGAATATTTATCAAACGTATACCGATACGATTACTGTAGCAGGAATTACAGATTTCAGCAATTACGCATTTTTCATGAGTGAAGGTTTTGGTGATACAATTGCTCAAATCCAATTCTGTACAACCACCGGTCTGGCTGAACTGCAGGAACCTGCTTTCCTGCTCTATCCGAATCCGGCGAATGCTGTCATACACATCGTCCCGCATCCCAATAACACGGGAACCGGTCACCTGCTCATTACCAATATGCAGGGTGAAACGATGTGTGAAAATGCCTTCTCTTCGGCTGCTGAACAGACAATCGACGTCAGTTCCTGGGCCGGAGGTATATATATAGTAAAGTGTGAAAGCAACAACAGAAGCAGGTGGATGAAGTTTATGAGGTGAGGGACGGGGGACGGGGAACGGGGGACAAAGGTTGAAATAAACGTAAGTGTACCGCTGTCCTGTATTGCTTATTTTTTTTATCCAACAACAACTATTTTTCACCTCCAATTCATAGCTCATAATTCATAATTCTCTACCCCCAATTCCTCTATGCTCGGGATCCTCGGACTACTTCTGCTCGCCTGGTTAATTATTTCTGTTTATGCCTTTCTCAGCAGTCTCAACCAGCGAGAAAAAATTTCACGACTTGAGGAATCTGTAAGAAACCTGCGGGAAGAAATTCGTCGTGGCAATGCACGAAATCCGGAACCGGAGAAAGCAGAAACTTCCGGTTCCCCGGTCAGTATTCCGCAACTCCCGCCCGTCTCCCCCGTTTCGCCACCCGTATTCAACAAACAGGCTGAACCCCTCTCGGAGACACCTTTCATTGTGAAGGAGACTATCCGCGAAGAGGACGTTCCAAAATTCCAGGAAGCACCTGAGGCCCGGACGCCGGGCCGGACACAGGCCGAATGGGAAGCATTGATCGGAGGGAAAATATTGAACCGTATCGGTGCACTCGCACTGATCATCGGCGTAGGATTCTTTTTAAAATACGCATTTGATAATAACTGGATAACAGAAACCATGCGGGTACTCATCGGTGTTGCAACCGGAGCAGGGTTATTAATCGGGGGCCATTATTTCCAAAAGAAAAATTACAGGATATTCTCCCAGGGCCTTGCCGGCTCCGGTATTGCAATTCTATATCTTTCCGTTTATTCCGCATTCAACTTCTATCACCTGGTTCCGCAAATTTCTGCGATGTTCATGATGTCGGCGGTAACGGCAATTACATTCTGGCAGGCTTTTAAATATGACTCCCAGGTCATTGCTTTATTTGGCTGGCTGGGAGGCTTTCTGACACCTTTCCTGCTAAGCACCGGGCTGGCGAATGAGACCGGGCTTTTTTCCTATATCTCACTTCTGAATTTCGGATTGCTTTTCATTGCAACAAAAAAAGAAAAATGGTTTTTACTGGAACCGCTGTGCCTGCTTGCGACAATCCTTGTGTTTTCATTGTGGTTTGGAGAGTTCTACACAGATGAAGCCCTGTGGATTACCAGTGGGTTCAGCGCGGTGTTCTGGCTGCTTTTCATGAGTGTTGAAATCCGGCGAATCGTCAACACCGGCACGCCTGTTTACTTTCATCATCAGATATCGTCGCTTGTCAACGGCGCATTCCTGTATTTCTCTTTGTACAGTGCTATTAATCCCCGGCATCATGAATGGATGGGGTTTGTGGCCCTGCTTATGGCTGTTGTTTATTTCGTCCTTTTTCTCTGGATAAAAAAGAAAAGACCCGGTGATCAGTTGATACAGGTGCGGTACCTGTTATCTGCCGTATTGCTGTCTGTTCTCGCGGCAGGAATACAATTCAAAGAACTGGAAATTTCCATCGCCTGGGCCATTGAATCTTTTGTATTGGTTGTGATTGCTGTCCGGTACCGTCATCTGGTCACGTTGCTGAGCGGTTTGTTCATTCTCATCCTTGCCGCCTTTGCATTTACCGCTTCAAACGATGGATTTGAAATCCCGTTCACCCGTTATCATTTTCTATATAACATTCGTGCCCTATCCTTGTTGACAATGTTTCTTTCCGCGTATTTTTCTGAGCGGATTGTCCGCAATTTTAAACAACACTATTCATCGCAAATAAAAACAGGATTGTGTTATTTGTGGATGCTTTTTCTTACCGTTTTAATAACGATCGAAACTCAAAATTACAGCGGGCAACTGGCATACATTGCCGAAACTCCTTATTCCTCCTGGATTGAACGGATGACAGCCTATGTGCTGGCAATGGAATGGATGCTGCTTTCCATTGTGCTGTGGTACTCTGCGGGACGAACACAAAACCGTGCACTGTCACACGGAGCTTTCGTATTGCTTTGTATTGGA
>DAORHY010000178.1:0-7831 GCA_035438225.1 Bacteroidia bacterium | reverse complement strand
GTAGATAAACAATTAGAGTATCTTGAAGTCAATCAAAAAGCCATGAAAAAAAGTGAAGATTCCATACGGCTATTTATTGAAACATACAAAAAGAGAAACGGACTTTAACTAAACCAGCTGCCAACATATAAGGATTAAACGCGTGCAGCGAAGCGGAGCTGCGTTTTAATCCTGTGTTGAACTGATGCGACGGTAGCCTTACGTTGAATTTGTACTATGGAATTTTAAAAAAGGAAAGATGTTTTTCCATAGTATGAAAACAGGGTAGTGTAAAGAAGAAGGAGTGAATCGTCTGTTGTTATTTTATTCAATATGTGTTTTTGTCTTGTGAAAACTATCGGTTTGTCAGGATTTTCCATGTTGCAGCCAATACAATTTCACTCCGAGTAAATTGTTTCAGCAGACCGGTTGGTGATTGACAGATAATTTGTTGTTCATCCGTGGTGGTGCATGTGCCGCAAAAGATGAGACGCGAATCATTTTGCCGGTCTGGCAGCATGGACAGGCTTACACGTCAAAATTCAGTTTTGTTTTGGTGATGACCTTCCAGTCGTGCTTGACCCTGGGTTGAACAACGACTCCCATTTTCAGCTGTTGCATTTTCAGCCGGGGTTTTACGCGCGAGGCAAGGATGCCCTAGTGGCGGATTTTCATGAAACGCGGCGGCAGGATGTGAAGACAAAACCGTCGCAGGAATTATCCGGCCGTGAGTTTCATCACTTTTTTTACCGAGCCATGAGCGTAGGTATGAAAATATTTATTTACATTTAGTTTTTGCACGAACTGCCGTTAGCGACAAGTTTTACGCACTGCACCAGTTCGCAAAACAAAACGATGTGTTGTGCAAAAGAATTCTACACAATTCCTTTATGGCCCACTTTTAAATCAATTCCTTTTTATAAATATTCAATTCAAAAAAATCAGCTTATGAAAAATTTTTACGTCATCTTTCTCTTGCTTATTCCATTTTTTACTCAGGCTCAACTCAGTTATCATCACGGTTTTGGTCTTGGGTACACAGGCAACGACAATCCTGGTTCAGTAAAAATTGATGCACAAAACAATGTGCTGGTTGTGGGCTCCTTTACCACTTACATAGATATGGACCCCGGGTTAGGGACAACCGCTTTAAACGCGAACACAGGTATCGATGGCTTTGTAGGTAAGTATACTTCTTCAGGCACTTTGCTATGGGCATTTTCTATTGGCGGCACCGGAAACGAAGGAGTAAGCTCCATAAACATAGACGGTAGCGATATTGTTATCGTGGGTTCGTTTAACGATACGGTTGATGTGGACCCGGGACCCGGGACCACCAATCTTGTATCAGCAGGAAACTACGACTTTTTTATTGCGCGTTATACTTCTACAGGCCAATTTGTTTCGGCTAAAAGATTTGGCGGCAGCGGTGACGAAAGCTTTATGGATATGGATATGCAGAATGGAAGCATGACTATTACCGGTTGGTTTGAAGATACCCTGGCGCTGGATACTTTTCAGTATGTAGCGAGAGGAAGCAATGATGTTTTTGTGGCAAAGCTCAACAGCGCGGGAGACGTTTTATGGTCACACACTTTCGGTGGTACCGGCTTTAGTTTAAGTTATGGGCGCAAAGTAATCATTGATAGCAGCGGGATTGTTTATGCCACTGGGACTATTAACGCAACAAATATTGATGTTGACCCGGGCCCGGGCATAGTGTCGCTGAGCACTACAGGCAGCTCTGATATTTATATCATTCAATACCTAAGCAATGGCGATTTAGGATGGGCTCGCCTGATAGGAGGCTCCACGGGTGAATTAGCCGGAGATATAGAAATGGATCGCAATGGCGATTTGTTCGTAGCAGGTTATACCAACAGCGATAGTCTGGATATGAACCCCGATACCAGCGCTACGGCTTTTCTTTATGAACTGCCCGGTATTAACGGTGCGCAGGATATGATTGTAGGCAAATACACATCGACAGGGCAATACGTATGGGCGCATCGTACCGGCAAAAGAAGCAGCGATACAGGGTGGGGTATTGAAGTTGATGAAATCAATAATCTGTTTGTTTGCGCTTCGTTTGGCGATGATTCTGTCGATTTCGACCCAGGGCCAGGGATATTTCTGATGAGCACAGATAGTGGAGTGACTACCGCTGGTGCATTGGTGCAATACAATGGGGCTACCGGAAATTTTGTTGATGCCATATCCTTTGGTGGCAATGGTCAAACTTTGCCCAATGACCTCGCCCTTTCCAACGGAAAAGTTTGGGTTACAGGTATCTTTCGTGGTGATAGTATGGATCTGGATCCGGGTGTGGGTACTGCATACATCTATAATCATGGAACCGGTGCAACTACCGATGCCTTCATTGCCGGATACAATTATGGTGCGATGACACGGATACAAGAACTTAGAGCAAACAGCCTGAAACTTTATCCATCTCTGACTAAGGATATGGTAAACATTACTTTTGATGAAGTTCTCACTCAGGGAATTGTAGAAGTAAGAAATACTGAAGGCAAACTGATACTGAGAGAAAAAGTAAATAGTTTCCCTTATTCTATATCCGTAAAAAACTTTGCAGCAGGGTTGTATGTGGCTTCGTTGTTTGCAGGTGAAAAAACCTACTCCGGTAAGTTTATGAAAACAGAATAGAAAAACACTCAAGCAATTATTTCAGAACAGACTTTTACAAACCCCACGACAATTAACACAGAGCAACTTGTAAGCGGCATTTATTTTTATGAATTACGCAACGCAAGTGAACGCTGAAAACTGGAAAGCTCGTCAAGCAAAGACGAGAGAAAACCAGCAGCTAATCGAGTAGGCTGCCCTGACAGGGAGAGTCTCTCACACCACTGTACGCACGGGTCACGTATACAGCGGTTCATTGAGCTGTAGAGCAACTTTAAAGAAGTGTTCGAGCATCGTTTCATACCCACTCTTTCGCAATCGCATCAGCGTGATGGTCGTTTTTAGAATGGGACTTCGAGCCACTGCCCGGCCGCCCATGCGTGTTCGGGTTTCTTCCCTTCGGTTTTCCACTGTGGCGGCTGCGGGGTGGTTATGAAATATTAGTGCAAGGTTCAGAATTTGAGATTCGAATGAACTATATTGCTATAAATACACCCCAACGCCAGACTAAAAACCCATAGCAACCAGTTTACAGGGTCCTGTTTACTGAAACTTACGAATACAAATTAAAAATAGTTCAAAATGAATAAAAAAATATTCTTGGGCAGCCTGTTTGGTGCCGCGGCTTATTTAATACAGGGTTGGCTTGTATGGAGCAGTCCGTATAAAGATCTTGCATCCCAATATTTTAATCCCGCTTCTGCAAAACAGGAAGACATGGGCTTGATGATGGCTGGAAGCCTTATCATCGGATTTTTATATACCTACATACTTTCAAATTGGAAAGGAATTATCACTTTCAAAACAGGTGCTTTTACCGGAGCCGTGATTTTCCTCCTCACAGGCCTTGCTTATGATGTGTTTACCTATGCCACCACTACCTTATTCAACAGCATCGCATTTCTTTGGGTCAGTGCAGCTGCCAGCATTGTGGCCGGTGTCAGTGTAGGGGGCGTGGTCGGCTGGTGGTTGGGAAGAAAAATTTAAAACGCTAAAAAAAGGGAACAATGGCCAAAGCAAAAGACAAAATTACAAATGCACGAACCGGGCTAACAATGGTTTTCCTTCAAACAAGCAATTAAACAATCCTTCTTCCAAATATTATATGAACGTACAGGATCAAATCAAAAAGTACATTGTCAGCCTACCGGAACCAAAACGGAGTGACATGCAAGAGTTGCACCGCATCCTTCAGGAAGCAATGCCTGCATGTAAATTATGGTTTCTGGATGGCAGAAACAGTGAAAATAATGTTGTTTCTAACCCCAACATAGGCTATGGAATTCAAACACTAACGTATGCTGATGCCACGAATGCAGGCAAACAGGGAAAAACAAGGGAGTTTTATCAAATTGGCATCAGTGCTAACAAAACCGGAATCTCTGTCTATATTCTAGGGCTCAAAGATAAGACCTACCTGGCCAAAACATATGGAAAGAAATTAGGTAAAGCGAGCGTGACGGGATATTGCATTAAGTTCAAGACTCTAAAAGAAATAAACATTGATGTTCTGCTGGCGGCTATACGATACAGAGTTGAGGCGGAGCATTGACAATAGCTATTGAAGGGAAATGTGTTGAATAGATTGTCAACCCATAACCCTACCTGCTCCACAGACGTATCCTCGTGTTTCAATATTGTTTTGTGGTAAATCAATAAATTTTTTCAAATCAGGTTTTGTTGTAAAACTCCCGCCCTTTGGTTAGACGAAAAGACGATAGGCCTCATTGCAAAATAAGCGACAGACAAGTAAAATGAATGGATTAAAAAGACCCTGGACAAATCTGATTTTAGCACCCCTTTGGTTTTTAATCATTATTGTTGTCCTTTCCATTTACTTAGGAGGAAAAGGCGTAAGCGAAACGGACATTCCCGTTAAAATTGCCGAGAACACGCCTACGATAATTCTTGTTGTTCAGGTTTTCCTGTTCGCAACTCTTTTGCTCACAACCCGAAAAGACGGTTACGCTATTTTTAAAACCGGCTGGACGACTGACAGAGTAAAACTTCCATTAGACATTTTTGGAGGAATCTCAACAGGTGCAATTATAGCGGTACTATACATTTACATACTTTCTCCATTACAGTTTTATTTACAACTGAATATTGGTGACTATGTGCCCGCTGGTGAAACGATGACCTTACTCGGCAAGCAGGTTGTGCCATTTTTTATTGCTAATGTTATTTTTGCGCCATTGGTTGAAGAAAGTGTATATAGAAACTATTCCTTAACAAGATTCTTAGAAAAATACAGCCAGCCACACAGTATAATTCTTACCTCTGCAATGTTTGGATTACTTCATTGGGTTGGCGGACTTTGGTACATTCTGCTGACCGGACTATTTGTAGGGTTTCCCTTTGCACTCATAGCGGCAAAAAGAAAAAATATCATCGGGGTGTTCGTGGCACATTTGACACTGAACTTAATTGAGTTTATTTACATTACAAAGAATTCCTAATGTAATGTCCTAACAATAAAGGAATACGAATAGAAAAAAGAAACGAGCTGTTACCGGCTCAAATGAACATCTTTGCATCGAATCAGATCAGTACCTGGAAACAGCATACTGATTTAAAATCGCAGCCTCACCATTCCACTACCGCAATGCACATGCTGGCAGCAATAGTGACAACTTCAAACGAATATTTTTAAGCTACATTAAATAACACAGCGTGGCTGAAGATTGAAAAGAGCGTACACAAGTCAATTGAACAGATAAAACAAAGGACCATTGTAAATAGGATTCCAAACTAAATGAGTATGAAACTGAACTTGATTGTCTGCTTCATTGTATTAAACGTTAACCTCCCGGCTCAGGTAACTGTTGATTGGTACAATTATCCGGGTGGGATAGCCGTGGCAACAAACAATCACGATGATGTGTACACCGTTAACTGGGATTACAATCCGGCGGGCGATATCACATTAACGAAAAGAGATTCTTCGGGATCTGTACTCTGGGACACTGCTTATAACAATACCGATAACTCCAGACATGAAGTGGCAACCTGGGTTGAGACCGATAATGCCGGTAATATTTTGGTTTCGGGAACGATCCGTTCCGGTTTCTCAAGCCCTGTTGATGCAGCCAGCCTGCTAATGAAATTTGATTCATCCGGTGCATTGTTGTGGAGAGTTGTTTATGAAAATTCGTTCGATGGTTCTTCAACGAAGAAAGTACTGGTGGATGCAAACAACAACATTTACGTTTTAGGTCTGGGTACCGGACCGCTTGGGATGGTAACAAAAGTCAAAAAGTTTGATTCCACCGGAATACCGGTTTGGTCATACTTTGATACGTCGGGTATTGGAGCCCCTTTAAACATCAAATTTACCCCGGACAGCAATATCCTCATTGTATCAAGAGGAGCAACTGGAATTGTAAACGGTTTTTCGAAAATTGATTTGAATGGGAATACTATTTGGAGTATTGCGGGTATAAACAGCTCAACTATTGGTGATGCTGCCGGAGATGCTTTTGGGAACACCTACTTAATAAATGGAGAGTATGTGATTTCAAATTCAGGAAGTGTGATACAGAAATTATCACCGAACGGGTCACAAATTTGGGCTGACACCAACAGGATAACCGCTTTCCGGGTTGAAGTGGGAAACGATAATCATCCTGTTATATGTGGTTTTCCAAACTCGGGTACTGCCGGTGCCGCATTTATAAAGTATGATAGCGCAGGAAATGTCCTCTGGCAGAATCTCGATGCCGACGGACCTGCTTATGCACTTTTACTGCATGCGCAGATGAGAATGGATCCTGATAATGCAGCCTATCTGGCCGCCGGTACACTCAACCAGATGGCCCTTTGCAAAGTAAATAGTAATGGAACTTCTGAATGGACTGTCACTATTCCGGGTAGTTATGCCAATGCATTCGACTTCCAATCAGCGGATGCGCTCTACATTGTTGGCGGAACCACCGCAAAACTCAGACAATCAATAACCACAACCGTTGCGCAGCAGGAGTATGCAAGTACAGTCAATGAAATAAATTTGTTTCCCAATCCATTTCAATCGCTATCGACCTTAGAATTCAATTTATCCGAGATAAATACTGTTTCCATTTCAATTGTGGATGCTGTTGGAAGAACTTTAAAATGTATTTCAACAACAGAACTTGAACCGGGCAAAAATAAAATCGCAATGGATTTATCCGAACTGAAATCCGGGATCTATTTCGGTATACTCAAGACGAATGAAAATATGCAAATCCTTAAATTGATCAAAAATTAATTGTCTATACAAGGACCACAGCTCTACTATTTCCGCTCTTCCATTCGGTACAGCCATGGGAGCAACGGCATTGTTGGGAGTATTTGAAGAATAAACAGAATTCTGACACTGCGGAAGGAAGTTTGTTGATGAACGATTGCATTCAATGAACTGCACCCGAAAGAGGCATTCCTACTTCCTGCGGCCGCTGACAATTCTCAACACATAGAAAAATGATCAATCAAATAAAGCTGGTGGAAACAATCCTTTACGTCAACGACCAGGAAAAAAGTTGCAGATTTTATGAAACTCTTTTTCGTCATGTTGCTGACCTGAATGTCCCGGGCATGACCGAATTTAACCTGTCAGACAATTGCAAAATCGGGCTGATGCCGAACAACGGTATTGCCAAAATTTTTGCTGACAAAGCACCTCATCCGGATACCGGGAATGGTATTCCAAGGTGTGAGTTGTATTTGTATGTTGAGAATATTCAGTATGAATTTGACAATGCCATCAAAAGTGGAGCAAAATTAATAAGTCCGGTCAGTGACCGGGATTGGGGAGACAGGGTTTGCTACTTTTCCGACCCGGATGGACATATCATTGCATTTGCCGAGAAAATAATGAAATAAAACCAAAGCAGGTATAGTATTTACAGTGTCCGTTGCGCTGTTTTTTTTGCAAATCATTCAGAGGGGGTATCAAAAGAAAAGCAAAGATGTTTTTTTCAGGCTCATTCTTCCGCTTCAATTCATGAACCAACAAGGAGTTAAATAGACTAACTTTGCATCATGAGAGTCCGGATCACCAACCGCACACACATCGAACTTCTTGTGAACACATTCTACGACCGGGTGAAAGTCCACCCTGTTCTCGGTCCGATTTTTAATGATATGGCCAAAGTAGACTGGAACATGCATTTACCCAAGATGTATAATTTCTGGGCAAGTATACTTTTGGGAGACCAGTCGTACGAAG
>DAORHY010000177.1:0-7848 GCA_035438225.1 Bacteroidia bacterium | reverse complement strand
AACCTTTTTTATTCTACCATTCGTACTTACGTTTACAAAATTGAATGTAAGGCAGTGCATTGTACACCCCAGGTTGATTTCATTAATCTCGTCAACCAGTATTCCATTGGCTGAAATACCCGTCCGGCATTCTGAAGCCCTGTTCAGGCTCCTGATCCTGATTTTTTTATTACCAATGAATCCTTACTTTTATCGCCGGCCGAATCTGTATATTTTAAAGTTTACAGAAATCCTGCAAATATTTTTTCCGGATCAAAGTATTAGTCTCTGTCATGCACACATTGAAAACCAGGATTGAAAAACTACTATCGAAAAAACTCCTGATCGGCGTACTGCTTTCGATTTTCGCCCTCGCTGCCGGGATACAATCCGTTCTTAAAAAAAAATATTACCCGGAAGCTGCTAAAACGTACACGCAATACAATAACTACGTCATTTTTAAAAATTCATTTATTCACCTCACGGAAAATAAAAATCTATACGAACCTTATCCCGAGGAACACTGGGATCTCTTCAAATACAGTCCTACCTTTTCCTTTTTTATGGGCTTCTTTGCGATGTTTCCGGATAGTGTCGGCCTCATTTTCTGGAACCTTCTCAATGCACTGGCTCTATTCTTCGCTATTTATTCATTGCCTTTGCTTACGGTCAAACAGAAAGGGCTCACATTACTCCTCTGTATTTTCGAACTGATGACTTCCATGCAAAATTCACAATCCAATGCGCTGATGGCCGGACTGCTGATCCTGAGTTTTGCAATGATGGAAAAAGACAAAATGCTACTGGCGACCTTGTGCATTGTTGCTTCAATGTATATTAAATTATTCGGAGTTGTTGGAATGGCGATGTTTTTGTTTTATCCCGGAAAATGGAAATTCGTTTTGTACTCCATATTCTGGACCCTTCTCTTGTTTTTCCTTCCATTAGTGCTGATCAGCCTTGAACAATTACAATTTTTATATGTCAGTTGGGGGAAATTACTGAGTACAGATTACCAAAGCGCATACAGCCTATCTGTTACAGGCCTTGTCAATACATGGTTGAATACGGATATCAACAAAAACCTGGTGCTCATTCCGGGAGCACTCTTGTTCATGGTTCCTTTCCTGTTCCTGAAAAAATACAAAACAATCCATTTCCGCACTCTGGCTCTGGCTTCTACCCTGATCTGGATTGTTATTTTCAATCACAAAGCCGAATCACCCACGTATATAATTGCAATGAGCGGAGTGTGTATCTGGTATTTTGGCACACCATCGTCAACGCTCAATCTTTCTTTGTTCATTTTTGCTTTTGTTCTTACTTCACTTTCTGCCACTGACTTGTTTCCAAAAATTATCCGCGATAGTTTTGTTAAGCCGTTTGCTCTGAAAGCACTGCCCTGTGTGCTGATCTGGCTGAAGATTATTTTCGATATGACAACCTGCTACGTAAAACCGGAACCAAAGCACATGTCTCTGACGTGACGAGATTGGTTTTGCTTTGACAGAAAGGATCCAGTGTAAAACGGCTACACAGGATTTCCTTCTAAGAATCAAACCGATTCGATTAAAGAAAACTCAAAAATCGACTTTATAACTCAGGATTGGTATCAGGGGTGCCTGGTAAGCGGTCTTAGTGGTACCTGTCAGCGGATCAAAATATTCTCCGAAGATATTTTTCGTATTGCTCACATTCTGCACATCCAGACTCCAGCTAACTGTACTCTTCGGTCGGTTTCTCTTCAAACTGAACTTAACATCGGCACGAAAATAATCTTTTGCCTGCAAACGAAATGCTTCATTTTCCCTGTAGACAGTTTCCCCTTTTTTCAAGGAAGCGTTAAAATCAATCGGAGTGTTTCTCATTCCGCCTGCATAAAGTGTTTTGATATTTATACCAATGATTCTGTTTTTAAAACCAGGTCCTGTCTTGAACTCTTTACCTGCAGTAAATGAACCGGCAAAATTTCCATTGAAACGTGTATTGTACCAATTTTCATTTGCTGCTTTGTATTTTGAATTATACAATGAAGCCGAAAAAAGAAAGTAGAAATCACGATGCATGAATTGTTCCAATGTGAGTTCAATACCATAATTTTTTCCTACTCCTTTGTTCGTGAGCGCTTCGTTGGTGTACCCTCCTTCACTGTTAAGAATACTGTACGTACTAACAGGATTTGTACTCACCGGCACGTTGTACAATTGTTGTAAATAGGTTTCCAGCTTCAAATGCGTATATTCAGATACCGAGCGATCATAGCTGAGCACAAAATGATGTGCTTTGGTTAGTTCAAGATCCTTGTTTGGCAGGTAGTCATCGCCATCTGAATTTTTATTTTTCGTAAAATATACGCCGGTTGGCTGTACCTGACCGTGCAATCCATATCCGAAACTGACAGATTGTTTCAGGTTCAGTTCATATTTCACCGAAGCCCTGGGTTCAAGAGAATAAGTAGAATTGACAGCAAGCATCTGGAAATGCAAGCCGGCATTAAAAGTAAGTTTATCCACTGGGCGATAATTCCATTGCGCGAATGATTGCAAGGTCATCATTTGACCTTTTTCATCGATCCGTGCTCGAATTTCCCCGGTTTCTTTCTCCAGTTCAGTATGGTGAAGGTTATAGAATATCTCCGTCACAATCACTCCGGTTTTAAAACTATGCTTTGCATTTATTTTACGGGAAAGAACTGAATTCAATGCAATTTTATTCTGTCCATAATCCTGCTTGCCCTGAGGGATTCCTTCATAATTCGCATCCAACTCCTCTTCAGTATATGTTTTTCCTGTTCCAGAAGCGACAACAGACGTTTTTAAGTATGTACGATTATTCAGTTGAATAAAATGAGTAAGCCCGGTAGCCCCTGTATTGGAAACATAATCCCAATTGTATTTGTCATAGAAGTTCACCCACTTTGAAGAGTCTTTATCTGCTTTGGCAAATTGAGAACTCAAACCACCAAAACCAAATAAAGAAAATGTTCCCATCTTTACTGTAGGAAAATAAAAATTATACGATAGATCCTGGAAATTTGTAGTCGCCGTGCCGATATTCACGCCCAGTTTATCCAAAATTGATAGTGTTGAATAGCGATAATTAATAAGGTAGGACCCATCGAAACCTTTTTTAAATGGCCCTTCGACTGCCAGATCGGTTCCGAGGAATCCTGCCTGAATTGTTTGCTCGCTTTTTTGATTGTTCCCGCGACGAAGTTTAAGATCAAAGACACCAGAAATGGCATTGCCGTATTCAGCCGGGAAAGCACCGGTCAGGAAATCAGAATTGGTAAGCAGCTGTGAACTCAAAATTGAAATACCGCCCCCGGAAGTCCCGACATTGCTGAAGTGATTCGGGTTGGGTATCTCTACACCTTCCATTCTCCACAACAACCCATTCGGCGAATTGCCCCGTATGGTGATCGCATTATTGCCATCATCAGTGGAAACGACACCTGCGTATGAAGTCGACATCCTTGCGGGGTCGTTTACAGCAGCCGCATATTTCTGGGTTTCTTCCACTGAAAAAGTACGGGCACTGACTGAGCTGTACTCATTGAGGGCTTTGTTCTTTTGAATTTTATCTGTGATGGTCACTTCTTTCCCCATCACAACATGCTCTTCAAGCGAAACACTGAGGACTACTTCCTTCCCGGATGTAACTGTAATATTGGGAAGTATATATTCTTTGTAACCCAGGAATGTGATTTTTAACGCTTGCTTGCCGACCGGAACATTTTTCAAACTAAAGCTTCCATCGAAGTCAGTTGCAGCCCCGATGAATGGATTTGAATTCATGACACTGACATTGGCTCCCGGTAAGGGAGACTGTGAAACCTTGTCAACCACAGTTCCCCGGATGGTTTGGGTTAGTGATTGTGCAATCGACGGTTGGATTCCTGTAAAACAAAGGATTAAAAATGCAAAGAGAAATTGACGATCCATCATGGTGTTTGTTTTTATTACAAGACACCCTCACTGCCCCACTACCCCTATGTGACCTGAAAATAATTTTCAAGACATAAAAAAAATGCAGCGCACCGTGCTCTGCATTTTACACACCATTAGCAATTTTGAAATTCAGTACCGTACAACGTGTCCTGAACCGGAGATATGCGTCGTTAAAGCAGGTGTACCACGGTACCGGATGGTCCCGCTGCCGGAAATAGTTGCAATCAACGTTGCATTTGTGGTTGTTTCAATAGTACCCGAACCGCTGATTGCAGCCTGGTTACTTTCACACGGCATTCCAAAAGCCTGTATGTTGCCGGAGCCACTGATCGTCATAGTGCCGGCTTGTGCCAGGCCGTTTAAAGTGATACTTCCGGAACCCGACACATTCGTACTGACCGATTGCACATTTCCGTAATAATCGATTGCTCCTGAGCCACTCATTTGCACGGTTAAACTTCCTCCGGAAAACTGGCCGGAGGTGATCATTTTTCCCGAACCGGCCATGCCCATGAAATCTAGTTGCGGCATGTGGACCTCAAGGGTAATTTCATCATCGTGAAGCGACTTGTATGAATCTACAACCAGTCTTCCATTCACAAAATAGGTGTGCAGGAGCGACTGGTAGTTTCCATACGTTGTAACCAAGACAAAAGTTGAAGAGTCCCGGACAATATTCACCCGTCCATCCAAATGATAATCTACACCGGTGAATCCTGTAATGGGTCGGTTTTCAGTAATAATCGGGCCTGTACCGCGCACTCCGTTCCAGTCTTTTTTACAAGAGGTTCCAAAAACCAAGAGCACAGAAGCAAGAAGGAAAGAATTTTTAATCGTTTTCATAGGGATTGAATTTTCAGTTGTTTTATATTCAAAAGACAACCGAAAACAATGTGACCCCTATCCGGCAATTAAATTATTTAAAAAAATCTGAGCGCTACCTTTCCACCCATCCATATACTCCGTGTGTAATCACCGGAAATCTTTGACCCGGATAAACTTCCCGGTGGAATTCTGCTTAAATAACCTTCGTAATCAGGATCCAAAGTGTTCGCGTACAAAATATTTAAAGATGGCCCTGCACAAATTGAAAACCCTTTACGGAGTTGTTTCGTTGCCGTAACGTTAAACTTTGTTAACGGGTTAAATTCATTCACGCGGTTGGCACATACAGGTTGGCTGATGGTTAGGTCAAAATCAAGTTGCGATTTCACACCGAGTGTCACGGATGTTCCCAAACCATAACCATAATACCAGGTGTGTTCTTCCGGAGTTTTGAATTGCATGCCCGCCTCGAAAATAGTATAAAACTGTTGTACACCGGATCGGAATGAAACATTCAACGGATAAACTTCATTCGAAGAAATTTCAAGCTGGTGATAACCTTTCCTCACAAAACTCAGGAATCCAACCGGAACACCTGTACAGGAATCAGAGATATTCAGAAATCCAATCTGCGATCCGTTCACAGACTTAGCGATATTTAATAGTCCTGCTACCTGCGCGCCTTTAATTTCTTTCAGGCAAACATTCAACAGTCCGGCAATCTGGATTCCTTCAGTATTTTGAATTGCAATATTCGTCAGCCCTGCGACTTGCGCACTTGTTGATGCTTTCAGATTTACATTCATCAGTCCGGCTGCCTGAAAACCAGAAGCACATGAAAGGTTCAGATTCATTAATCCGGCAAAGGTTACTGATTTTGAGGAATCCAAATTGGCATTTACAAGACCTGCTACCTGTGCGCCTGTAACAGGCTCTAAATTGTAATTGACCAGGCCGGCTACCTGAGCACCCTGAACCGGACCTCCCGTAATATTCGCAATTCCTGCTATTTGTGCATACTTCACTGTATCCCTGTCCACATTCACCAGTCCTGCAATTTCCATCCGTCTTGTGCCCATGCTATAGCCAGCCAGCACATTCAATGAATAATCATTCACGGTATTTCCGCTCAACCTGAGATTGGAGCCCAGGTAAGGAAGAAATGAAACCTGGAATTTCCGATACATCGTGTCTTTGATATTTCTGGTATTCGCCTGTTCCTGTTCGCTCAGAATCAGGTTGACAAGGGCCAGGCGGTTAACGGTAAAAATGCTGTCGTGAATAGCAGATGAGTCGGCATACACAATCATCCTTTCATCCGGATAGATGGTAAGGTTCAGTATGGAATAGCCGGATTGATTGATGTAAACGATGGTGTCTTTATAATTTTCTTTATTCACGTACAGTGAAATTTCCTTCACTTGTTCTTTCTGATTGATCCTGAGGCTGAAATAACCGTATTGGTTGGTCATAGCGGAAACACGGCTGAGCTTATCGAAAATACTTGCCGAGGCTACGCGATCACCCGATTTCCCATCTTTGACATAACCGCTCACAATGAAAAATGCAGACTCCGGTCCTGCTTCTTTCCGTGGAAGTTTTTGGAGAATAACATGGCTTCCCCGCTCTTTGTAAAATACTTCACCTGAAAATACCTGATCGAGTACCTCCCGAACCGATTTATTTCTAAGTTGAAAAGTAACAGGCTTTACATCCCGGATCACTTGTGGAGTATACGAGAAGGTGAATCCTCCCAGCTGCGAAATTTGTTTCAGGGCATCTTCTGCAGTTGCATGGATCAACTGAATGGAAATTTTTTTTTCAAGGAAGGGTACCTGGGCTGACAATGGTTCTGCCCCGTTGATCCCGAGAAAAATCAAGAGAAAAAAAAAGACGATAAACTTAGTTGCACGCATTCCCCAGGAAGCTTATGGTACCGTTTTCCTTTTGAAGTGTGAGGCCCAGCGTTTCCGCGATCACACCGGCAATGTCTTCTACTTTTTCATTATTAAAAGTAGCTGTAATTCTGCAAGCGCTTATTTTTTCATTTCCTACAACCAGGTGTGAACCGTAAATGTCATTCAGGGTTTTTACAACATGCGCCAGCTCGGTATTTTCAAAAATGAAAATTTTATCCTTGTAAGCAGCACAATTTCTGTCGATCGCCTCCGATTTTAGCAGTTCTTTTGTTTTCAGGTTATACGAAGCTTCTTCACCGGCTGACAGTAACAATGATTTATCCTCTGCTGCGAACATCTTCACTTCCCCGGAAACAACGGATACAATGACGATTCCGGAATTCGGTAATGCTTTCACATTAAAGGATGTCCCGACATCCTGAATCTTAAGCGTCCCGGTTTCAACCAAAAAAGGAATATTTTCATCGTGCTTCACTTCGAAAAACGCTTCTCCATTTAATTTAACGATGCGTTTCTTTGAAAAGCCATGTGATGTATAGTGAATGGAACTGTGCTTATTCAGTACGATTTCACTTCCATCCGGAAGCACTGTTTTTTGTGTGTTATCCTGTGATGCAATTTCCACATTGGGTTCTGCAAGCGGACGAATCATGAAATACGCTACCGTACCCAGCAATACTGTCAACACAAGGACGGCTGCAATCCGCAGGAAGGCCTGAAGATTATTGCGTCTGTATATCGGGATAACCTTGTCTTCTCCCGGTTGCATTGCCAGCTGAACTTTTAACCAGGCGGTATCCGTATCGACAGAAAGTGCTTGCTTCAGGCCAGTGCTTTCTGTGAACAAAGATGACATTTGGCGGAATTCCTGTGCATTATCCGGATGTGCAGCTTTCCACTCCTCAAGAATCTGAATTTCTTCGGGTGTTGCTTCACCGGCCAGAAATTTGGCGATGATGTCTTCGATATTTTCAAAATTATTCTTCAAGATTTTTACAGGTCTAAGGAAAGTACGAAAAGCAGGAGTGGTAGATAATCCTTCAGCTTCTCCCGCATAATTTTCAGGGCTTTCCCCATTTGGTTTTCCACTGTTTTGATTGAAATCCCCATGTGATCTGCTATTTCTGCATATTTAAGTTCTTCAAACCTGCTGAGTTTAAAGATGATCCTGCACT
>DAORHY010000176.1:0-7852 GCA_035438225.1 Bacteroidia bacterium | reverse complement strand
GCTTTTACAAGCAACGGTGTAACAATTGTTCCATCGGCAATTTTCATTGAGCCAAGATCTTTTGTAGTCTTACCTTTTGATCCTGATGCTTTTACCATCACATCAGACGATTTCATGTCCGGTGTATAGGCAATTTTGTCGCTGTAAGTGAAACTACCGCCAGTTTTGTAATTAATCTTGTTGCCGGCAGTTGTGGATTTCTCGCCAACATTGGTCACCGACTTGTACGGATGCTCAGCGGTAGCTGATTTGATCAACGGCGTTACTGTCGCGTCTACCTTTTTTGCAAAATATTTTGCAGGATAGGTTCCTTTAACAGCAATAGCAACGCTGTCGCCATGCATTTCAAGTGGATTCGGCGTGACTTCATATTTGACCTGGTTGAAGTTCTTCGCCATTTTTCCAAGGCCATTACAACCTGCAACCGCGAAGCCAAGCAGGATGTACGATAATGTTCTAAACTTATTCATTTGCGTGTGAGGATAAAAGTTGTTTAGGTGAATTTTGAGTGGCAATATTATGATAATTTTTTTGATGGAAAAGGGTTGTTAATTAATTTTTTGAGGCCCGCTTACGCTCGTTTTCATCCAGCAATATTTTCCGCATGCGTAGTGCTTTTGGTGTGACTTCCAGATATTCGTCTTTCTCGATGTATTCCATTGCTTCTTCCAGCGAGAAATTGATCTTTGGTGTAATTCGTACGTTTTCGTCGCTTCCGGAAGCACGCATATTTGTCAATTGCTTTGCCCGTGTGACATTAATGACAAGATCCCCCGGACGAATGCTCTCGCCGATTACCTGGCCGGCATATACATCTTCACCCGGTTCAACGAAGAAACGACCTCTGTCCTGCAATTTATCAATGGAATATGCGGTTGATTTGCCTTTATCCATGGAGAGAAGTACTCCATTGATCCGGGAAGGAATTTCGCCTTTCCAGGGTTCGTACGACTTGAATCGGTGTGCAATCACTGCTTCACCTTGAGTAGCTGTTAAAAGATTGTTTCTCAGACCAATAATTCCCCGAGCCGGAATTCCGAACTCTAAATGAAGAACATCGCCTTTGGGTTCCATGATCAGCAATTCACCTTTTCGCTGCGTAACCTGGTCGATGACAGAGCCGGAGAATTGTTCTGGCACATTCACTGTCAGCATTTCGATTGGTTCACATTTCACCCCGTCGATTTCTTTAATGATTACCTGAGGTTGCCCTACCTGCAATTCATATCCTTCTCTGCGCATGGTTTCAATGAGAATCGACAGGTGAAGAATACCACGGCCATATACGTTGTATGCATCCGGTGATCCGGTGTCTTCCACTCTCAGTGCAAGATTTTTTTCAATTTCTTTATACAAACGGTCACGAAGGTGGCGTGAGGTTACAAATTTTCCTTCCTTGCCAAAAAACGGAGAGTTATTAATCGTGAACAACATGCTCATTGTAGGCTCATCCACAGCGATGGTTGGAAGTCCTTCCGGATTTTCAAAATCAGCTACAGTATCACCGATGTCAAAATTCTCCAGCCCTACGATGGCACAAATATCCCCTGCATTAACGCTTTCCTGTTTGCTTCTTCCGAGCCCTTCAAAACTGTGAAGCTCTTTCACCCTGGACTTCACGATGGTTCCGTCCCGCTTCACAAGAGAAACGGGCATGCTTTCACGCATGGAACCGCGGAAAACCCGACCGATGGCAATGCGTCCGACGAAGGACGAATAATCGAGCGAAGTAATCAGCATCTGCGGTGTTCCGGTGCGGACATTTGCAGGAGGAATGTGCTCAACAATTGCATCCAGTAATGCAGTGATATTGTCTGTCGGATGGTTCCAGTCAGTGCTCATCCATCCTTGCTTCGAAGAACCGTACAATGTTGGAAAGTTGAGCTGGTCTTCGGTTGCTGACAAGTTGAAGAACAAATCAAATATTTGTTCGTGCACTTCGTCCGGGCGGCAATTCTCCTTGTCCACTTTATTAATTACAACAATGGGCTTTAGTCCGAGACTCAACGCCTTTTGTGTTACAAACCTGGTTTGTGGCATCGGACCTTCGAAAGCATCCACCAGAAGGAGAACTCCGTCAGCCATCGTGAGCACACGTTCCACTTCACCGCCGAAATCGGCGTGACCCGGAGTGTCAATGATGTTAATCTTGATTCCTTTGTATCGTATGGATACGTTTTTTGCGACAATCGTAATGCCCCGTTCGCGTTCGAGATCATTGTTATCGAGGATCAGGTCGCCGGTATGTTGGTTGTCCCTGAACAATTTCGCCTGGTGAAGCATCTTGTCAACCAGGGTTGTTTTACCATGGTCAACGTGAGCAATAATCGCAATGTTTCTGATTTCCATATAGTTAGTGCTTTTCGAGGAGGTTCCGAAAGCGGGCGCAAAGATACTCTTTTAATCTGAGAAATCCTTGAAAGCCGAGAGCGCTTTGCAAATTAATTATTGAATGATTTTGAAGTCTGGATGCTAAATGAAGAAATGAGAATAAAGAGTCATTGCAGGATATAGTGAGCGGGATTCCGGTTCAAAGAAACAAGCAATGAACAAGGAGTTAAAAAAACACAAGCCAGTATCATCAGCAGTACAATCGGTTCACAAAATAAAATTGATCTAAAAAATAAATACGATTTCATATATTCGCTTACCAAATCCCAAACTACATGCGAAAAATCTACCTGGCAATTCTGTTTGCATTTTCCTTTGTGCTCCTGCGCGCACAAACATTTAACGGTACCGGAGGACACATTCCGGATTATACCGGGATTGCAATTCCTCAGTTTTTTCCATGTGTGGTCAGCGGACTTCCGGCGACAATTGACAGCGTAACTTTCGGGCTTGAACGTGTTTGTATTGATATTGTACATACCTACGACAGAGACATTGAAATAAAACTGATGAGCCCTGACAGTTTCGAAGTCATGTTATCGAACCGCAACGGAGATGGCGGGGACAATTTCACTGGAACATGTTTTCGCGGACACAGTGTCAATCAATTGCTGAGTGACTCAGGCAATGCTCCTCCATTCACAGGGGAATATGATCCGGATGGCGATCTGGCATTGTTCAACAACGGAAGGGATCCAAACGGAACCTGGTATCTTGTGGTGACCGATCTTGCCGGGGCAGATTCCGGAGATGTAAATTCATTCTCCATCACATTCGGAAATAGTCCAACCACCCACTCCATTATGCCGTGCAGTACACAGGATGCAACACGCTGCCAGTGTCCTGACGGAACACAAGACTGTGACCTCATTCCGGACATGACTGCTTCTGCCCAGGCAATCCTGGATGGTTCGTACGAGTCATCCGATACATTGTACATCAATAACGCCACGCCCAATATTGGCTGGGGTCCGTTGGAAATACACGGAATAAATACATGTTACTGCGATACTGTGCTCGTGCCCTGCAATACTCCGGTGTGCCCCAATGGTGAGGCACCGAAGCAACTCGTGGAACAAACAATTTATCACAAGACCAACGGAACGATGACCTCGTTCAATCGACCAGCAGGTACAATGACTTATCATCCTCAGCACGGACATATTCATCTCGATGGTTGGGCTGAATACACATTAAGGCAACCGATGTATGGCAAACAGCCTTATGAATGGCCACTTGTCGGAACCGGAAACAAAACCAGCTATTGTCTTGTAAATCTCGGGACATGCACCAACGGGAACGGATATTGTGTTGACACGTCCGGCAATATTCTCGGACGCGACAGCTTTCCAAATTATGGATTGGGTTCGGTTACCGGATGTTCGGTTGATCAGGGAATTTATGTGGGTTACCTTGATATTTATTCTGCACACCTTTATGGCCAGTGGATCACCCTCGACAGTGTATGCAATGGAGATTATTATGTTGTATCCTTCACTGATCCGAACAACTGGATTTTGGAAATGAATGACAGCAATAACTGGGCAGCAGTTCCCTGGACCCTGACCCAACAATTGAATCTTCCGTTTCCGACAGTGAATTATACGTATGCAGCAAATGCCAATACGGTTACTTTTACAAATACATCGACCGACTTTGATTCACTGGTTTGGGATTTCGGAGATGGAGATACCAGTTCAATTGAAAATCCTGTCCACGTGTATGCATCAACCGGAACCTATGATGTTGTACTGACTGCCTACAATCAGTGTGGATTTCATCAACAGGTACAGAGCTTCTCAATTACTCTAACCGGTATTTCCAGAACAGAGACTGAAGATCTTTTCGGCTTCAAGCTTTATCCGAATCCTTCAAGGGAGGCAATCAATATTGATTTTAATTTGTCAGAACGGGCTCCGGTTAAAATTGAAATCACAGATGCACTCGGTCGTTTGATCGCTAGTCCGGAAAACGGGACTCTCAATATGGGAAGTCATCATTACCAGTTCAACCTGAGCGAATTAAAACTTGAGAAAGGAATTTACTTCGTATCCCTTCTTTCAAATGACAAAGCATTGCGGAAAAGGGTTTCATTCGTGAAATAAATTCCGTTCAGGCAGTACGCCTGATTCAGGATATAGTTTTAGAAACCGGCCATTCTTTTCAATAATAAAAGAAGGCTGGTTTCTTTTTTCGTCCAATTTGAATTGAAAGGCCGCATTCCCTGTTGACAATTACTCTTTTCTTCAAAATCTCGTCAGAATTTGCATTTTTAAGGGTTTCGATTACCTTTGCAGCCCTCGAAAAATCAGATTGATATGGAAAATTTCATTTATGTAATACCAGTGTTGGGACTCATTGGTTTGCTCTTCATGTTTGTGAAGTCGGCATGGGTCGTGAAACAAGATGCAGGTGATGCTAAAATGCAGGGCATTGCAACAGCGATTGCAGAAGGTGCAATGGCATTTTTAAAATCCGAATACCGTATCCTCGCAATCTATATGGTATTGGCAGGAACCGGGCTCGGAATTTTATCGCAAATAGTTCCTGATTCGCACATCCTCATTGTTGTTGCATTCGTGTTGGGCTGTTTTTTCAGTGCGATTGCCGGATACAGCGGAATGCGCATTGCAACGAAAGCAAATGTTCGTACGACACAGGCTGCACGAACTTCCCTCGCGAAGGCGTTGAAAGTTTCATTTTCCGGTGGATTGGTGATGGGATTGGGCGTTGCAGGTTTGGCTGTACTGGGTTTGAGTTTGCTCTTCATCTTCCTCTTCCAGTTTTTTATGGGTGGGCACATGGACGGATACCAGCACATGACTCAAGTACTTGAAGTACTTGCAGGTTTTTCTGTCGGCGCAGAATCCATCGCATTGTTTGCGCGTGTTGGTGGTGGTATTTACACAAAAGCTGCTGACGTAGGTGCTGATCTGGTGGGCAAAGTTGAAGCGGGCATTCCTGAAGATGATCCGCGCAACCCTGCAACAATTGCAGATAATGTAGGTGACAACGTGGGAGATGTTGCCGGTATGGGCGCCGACCTGTTCGGTTCTTACGTGGCAACCGTACTTGCATCCATGGTGCTTGGCAACTATATCATTCGTGATATGGGAGGAATTGAGGATGCCTTCGGTGGCATTGGCCCGATTCTGCTTCCGCTTGCGATTGCAGGTATCGGAGTCATTGCTTCCATCTTCGGTTCTTTCCTCGTGAATGTAAAAGATACAGATAAAGCCAATACCGATTCAGTACAAAGTGCATTGAATCGTGGAAACTGGTTCTCTATTCTGATTGCCATTGTTGCATCCTACTTCCTTATCCAGTTAATGCTTCCGGCCACTATTACGATGAGTGTTTTCCATGCCGGACAATTCAGTAATCTCAATACAACCTCCATGAATGTTTTCTGGGCTGTTTGTATCGGGATGTTTGTGGGTGCTGCCATATCCTATATCACTGAGTTTTTCACAGGATTGGGAAAAAGGCCTGTCATGTCTATCGTACAAAAATCTGCAACAGGTGCTGCAACGAATATCATCGCTGGTCTCGGTACAGGAATGATGTCAACGGCATTACCGGTGATTTTATTCGCAGGTGCAATCTGGGGTGCCTATTCTCTCGCGGGATTTTACGGTGTCGGTATCGCTGCATCTGCAATGATGGCTACTACCGCAATGCAGCTTGCCATCGATGCATTCGGTCCAATTGCAGACAATGCAGGAGGCATAGCGGAAATGAGTGAACTTCCTGCTGAAGTACGTGAGAAAACAGACATCCTTGATTCCGTTGGAAACACTACTGCCGCTATCGGAAAAGGCTTTGCAATTGCCTCTGCCGCACTGACAGCGCTGGCCTTGTTCGCAGCATATGTGACGTTGACTGGAATTCAGGGTATAAATATTTTCGATGCGAAAGTTCTCGCAGCTTTGTTTATCGGTGGAATGGTACCGGTTGTATTTTCCGCTCTTGCGATGAATTCTGTTGGTAAAGCAGCAATGGATATGGTGAATGAAGTTCGTCGTCAGTTCCGCGAAATTCCGGGAATCATGGAAGGAACAGGAAAGCCGGACTACAGCCGCTGTGTTGAGATTTCTACGAAAGCTGCATTGCGTGAAATGATTCTTCCGGGTATTATTACGATTGTAACTCCAATCATCATCGGTTTGGTGATGGGCGCTGAAGCTCTCGGTGCTTACATGGCCGGTGTAACCGTAAGCGGCGTGCTCTGGGCAATTTTCCAGAACAATGCAGGCGGTGCCTGGGACAATGCAAAGAAATCTTTTGAAAAGGGCGTGGAGATCAACGGCGAGATGTATTACAAAAAATCAGAGCCTCACAAAGCTGCTGTGGTAGGTGATACTGTGGGTGATCCGTTCAAAGACACTTCCGGCCCTTCGATGAACATTCTCATTAAACTTTCTTCACTGGTGGGTCTCACCATTGCTCCGCTTATTGCCCTTCATCCGGGGGAGGCAAATGGAAACAGGATGGGTGATGATTGCTGCGGGGGTGGGCAGATGGAATGCAGGATGGATGGCAGCATGGGCTGCACAATGGACTCAGCAGGCAACTGCCTCGTTGATTCAGCCACCTGTGCAATGTGGATGGCTGAAGGCAAATGCGACAGCAGCGATTGCATTAAAATGGAAAACGGAATGTGCACAATTCGTGCTGAAGCAGGAATGAAATGTGCCGGAATGGGCATGCATCATGGCGGTATGGATCATTGCTCGATGAAAGGAATGAATTCCGCAGGCGGAAACTTGAGTCCTGAAGAGTGTATGAAAGCATGCAAAGCAAAAGGTATTGATTGCGGAAACGGCAAGCCCTGTCCTGAAATGGGAGGCTCCTGTTGCAAAATGAAAGCTGCCAATCACGACTGCTCGATGGGATGCTCAAAGGAATGCATGGATAAGTGCATGTCAAATGGGATGAAGTGTGAGGGGAAAGAGAAAGATTGTTGCCAGAAATAGAGGGCAACAGGGTTCAGGATAAAAAAAAATCCCTTCCATGGTGAAAGGGATTTTTTTATTTTCTTACTCCGCACTCACAATTCTGAACGCCGGTTCTCTTTTTCTTTCCAGCGTGATGAAAGAATAATTGTATTCATTTTTTTCATCCGCTTTGAATTCAGCTCGTTCAATCTCTTCCCATTCATGTGGGTTCAATTGCGGGAAATGCGTATCGCCATCGAGGCGGTGATGAACTTTCGTCATGTAAATCCGGGAAACCATTGGCAGGGCTTCGCGAAAGACTTCGCCTCCGCCGAAAATGAAAACTTCTGAATCCGATTTTGAAATCGTCAACGCTTCGGACAATGAACCCGCACGCGTACATCCTGCCGCCTGAAAATCGGGGTTTCTGGAAATGACGACATTCACTCTTCCCGGCAACGGTCTTCCGATACTTTCGTACGTTTTTCTTCCCATGATGATGTGATGTCCCATGGTTAAACCTT
>DAORHY010000175.1:0-7856 GCA_035438225.1 Bacteroidia bacterium | reverse complement strand
TCCTCCACTGGTTTTTTCTTTGTTCTTTGGCACTGCGCTTTCCATTACGGCATTGCCTGTGATTGCGCGCATCCTGATGGACCTGAATATCTACAAGACTAAAATCGGCATGCTGATCATGGCAGCAGCGATGTTCAATGATCTGTTGGGCTGGCTCATTTTTTCTGTGGTACTTGCCCTGGTTGAGAATAAAGGTGTCGGAACCGACCTCGGACTGACAATTCTTTACATTTTTATCTTCGGTATATTCATGCTTACAGTTGGCAGGAAAATATTAAACCGCATCCTTCCGTTCATACAGACCAGGTTCAGCTGGCCGGGAGGGGTACTTTCAATTGGATTGGGCTTGTGTTTTCTTGCGGCGGCATTTACCGAAAGCATTGGGATACATGCCATCCTCGGAGCCTTCATCATGGGAATTGCAATGGGCGACAGTGTACACCTTCGTGAACGGGCACGGGAAATTATCCACCAATTTGTCACCAATATTTTTGCGCCTTTATTTATGGTGAGCATCGGATTGTACGTAAATTTTATTGAGCACTTCGACTTTATGTTAATTCTGGTTGTACTGTTGCTTGCCTGTTTTGGGAAGATTATCGGAGCGGGCATTGGCGCGATGGCAGGCGGACTGAATTTTCGTGATTCTGCAGCTGTAGGAATGGGAATGAATGCCCGGGGGGCAATGGAAATCATTCTCGGAACACTGGCTTTCCGTGCAGGTATCATCCAGGTTGAATTATTTGTTGCACTGGTTGTCATGGCACTTGTTACCAGCCTTGCAAGCGGCCCTTCCATTCGCCGTATTCTGGCACGTTGAATCAATACTATGAATATCTTCCTGATCGGATACATGGGCAGCGGAAAGTCCAAAACAGGTGAAGCACTTGCCCGGGCGCTGCAGTATCGATTCCTCGATACGGATCAGCTCATTCAGGAGGAGACAGGAAAGAGCATCCGCGAACTTTTTAATGCTCCGGGGCCGGAAGCATTCAGACTGATGGAGAAAAATATTATTCGTAAACTCACTGAAGCAAGTGATCAAGTGATTTCCACCGGTGGCGGATTGCCTTGTTATTTCGACAACATGGAGTGGATGAATGATCACGGAATCACCGTTTATCTCGAAGCAAATGCCGGCCTGTTATTTCACCGGCTCGTCAGAAACAGGTCTGGAAGGCCATTGATTGAGAATATTTCAGATGTGGAGTTAATGGAACAAATCCAGAATCATCTGGTCGATCGTGTACCGGTGTACGACCGGGCCCGGGTGAAGGTGAGTGCAGCGAACCTGGACATTAAACTGCTCACCGAAAAAATTAAAACCCTGATCTCACCAAAATCAGCTTAAGAATGCTGTTGCTTTGCCATTTTCAATTTCAACAGTGACATGCTCCTGTAAAGTTGTTGCCAATGAAAGTCCGGCATAATCCGCAGCAATAGGGTAGCGGCGGTGGTTTCTGTCGACCAGCACAGCTGTACGGATCTTCTTTATATCCGCAGCCAGAAAAGGTTTTAAAGCATGCATCATTGTTTTGCCTGAATTCAATACATCATCCACCAGGATAATTACTTTTCCCTGCAGTCGGTCTCCGGAAAGCGGGATCTGTACCTCCGTCATTGTCTGACTGTGCTTGTCCAGCCGAACATCAATCAGAAGGACATTGAACGGAGCAATCTTTTTCAGGACATTTGAAAGCATTTCCGCTATGTCAAAACCTGATGAACGAATCCCAGCCACAACGATTTCAGTTTCACCGGCATTGTCTTCGTAAACCTGGTAGGCAATGCGGTTAATGCGCTGTTCGCATTGTTTGGCAGTAAGCAGTGTAGTGTGCGTGATTTCCATAGTGCTTTCTTCAATTGAACTCAGGATTTGATACGACCGGCCTGGTAAAAGTACTTCGAATAATAGGGTTCCGACAAATCACTGATGGTGACTCCTGATTTTGTGCTTGCATGGGCAAATTTATTTTGTCCCAGATAAATTCCAACATGCGAAATTTTTCCTTTTTTTATTTTGAAAAAGACAAGATCTCCTTCTCTGAGCTCGGTTTTTTTAATCGGTTTTATTTTCCTGTAAATATCTTTTGCACTGCCTGTGAGCAGGATCCGGTAAGAATCTTTCATCATCCGGCAAACAAAACCAGAGCAGTCGATTCCTTTTTCAGATTCCCCGGAATATTTGTACGGTGTTCCGATCCAGTCTCCAATTGATTGGAACAAACGCGGATTCGAAATGTAATCAATGGTGTATCCCAGCAGGTTGGAATACGTGAAGCACCATTCCAATTGCTGTTGTTCAGGATCTATTTCTGTACCGGATTCCATGGGATTATTTTCCTGTGCCTGCACATTGAACGCAGAGGCTGTAACAAAAAGCAGTATATACAGGATGAATCGCATGGGGTGAATCATATCTGTGACCCGGTTCTTCTTTTTAACAAAACTACGTTTTCTACATGAGTCGTGTGCGGGAACATATCAACTGGCTGTACAGCTTCCACGCGGTAGTTTTCATCGAGCAGGGCAAGATCACGTGCCTGGGTGCCCGGGTTACAACTTACATAAACGATTTTTTCCGGATTTAATTCGATCATCTTTTTAACCACTTCCGGGTGCATTCCTGCACGCGGAGGGTCCGTGATGATGATGTCAGGACGGCCATGCCCGGCAACGAATTGATTTGTGAGCGTGTCTTTGATGTCTCCGGCGATGAAAGTTGTATTGTCCAGTCCGTTTTCCTTTGCATTTTCGATCGCATCTTCAATGGCTACCGCGACATTGTCTATTCCGACAACATGTTTTGCATTCCTGACTATAAAATTAGCGATAGTGCCGGTGCCAGTGTATAAATCATACACGAGTTCCTTGCCAGTTAGCTGTGAAAAGTCACGGGTGATTTTATACAATTCATATGCCTGGGCAGAATTTGTCTGATAAAATGATTTGGCACTAATTTTAAACTTTAATCCTTCCATTTCTTCGAGAAGGTAATCCCTGCCGGAATAAAGGTGTACCGGAAGGTCAAACACCGTATCGTTGCGTTTCGGATTGATAATGTATTGCAAAGATGTGATCCGGGGAAATCGTTCACGCAAATGTTCCAGAAGTAGTGTGCGTTGCGCCGTTTTGTCTTCATGAAAAACAACGATGACCATCCATTCTCCCGTAGAAGTAGAACGGATGATGAGGTTACGCAAGAAACCCTGAAGGTTGACCACATCAAAAAAATCAAAACCATGTTCTTTGCTGAATTCTTTGACCGTATTCCTGATTTCGTTTGATAAATTTTCCTGCAGGTAGCATTTGTGTACGTCCAGGATTTTATCGAAGCGTCCGGGAACATGAAATCCAAGTACATCTTCAACCGCAGAAGCATCTGTCCCGATTTCTTCTTTCGTGAGCCAGCGTTTGTTGGAAAAGGTAAATTCCAGACGGTTGCGGTAAAACTCCGTTTTTACTGAACCGAGAATCGGGCGTATTGCGGGAACCTCAATTTTCCCAATGCGTACAAGAGCCTGTTCAACCTGTTCCTGTTTGTAGAACAATTGTTTTTCATAACTCATGTGCTGCCATTTGCATCCACCGCAAACCCCAAAATGTGAACAAACCGGATCCCGGCGATCCGGGGAAGATTCCTTAATTTCCACAATGCGGGCTTCGAAGAATTTTTTCTTCTTCCGGTAAACTTCCACATCGACCAGGTCGCCGGGAACACCGCCTTCGATGAACACCACTGCATTGTCGATTCGGGCGACAGATTGTCCATCCGATGAAGCATCAATGACTCTCAGGTTTTCCAGTTTGCTGCCTTTGTTGATAGTTTCTGTCATACGGCTGCGAAATTAACATTGAAAATTGATTTTCTGTATGAAATATGCACGGTTAAAGCCTAAAACGACTGGTTTTCAGCAGCTCAATTTCTTACCTTTGTGGCATAATCACATTATATGAAAATCATGACGGTGGATAAAAGCCTGAGTGAACAGGCGATGGAACGGGAAGACCGGTTTGGAGCTCACAACTATCATCCTTTGCCAGTCGTTCTGGAGCGTGGAGAAGGAGTCTTTGTGTGGGATCTGGAGGGTAAGCAATATTTTGATTTTCTCAGTGCTTACTCCGCGCTGAATCAGGGACATAATCATCCAAAGATAGTGAAGGCACTGGTGGATCAGGTGGGAAAACTCTCGCTGACTTCCCGTGCATTTTATAATAATGTTCTCGGGGAATACGAAGAATTTATCACTGCTTTTTTCGGTTTTGATAAAGTGCTTCCGATGAATACCGGTGCAGAAGGAGTGGAAACAGCCATCAAACTCGCACGTCGCTGGGCCTATGAAAAAAAAGGCGTAACTGAAAATAAAGCCAAAATAATTGTTTGCGAAGGGAATTTTCACGGAAGGACAATTAGTATTATTTCTGCATCATCGGATCCGGATTCTTATGGGAAATTTGGCCCGTTTACCCCGGGCTTTGTCAAGATTCCGTATAATAATTTGGAAGCACTTCGGGTAGCTTTGAATGATCCTGATGTCGCAGGTTTTTTAGTTGAGCCAATACAAGGCGAAGCCGGTGTGGTGATTCCTCAGGATGGATATATTCAACAGGCATATGAAATCTGCAAAAAGAAAAATGTGCTTTTCATCGCTGATGAAGTTCAGAGCGGGTTAGGACGCACCGGGAAAATGCTTGCCTGCGATCACGAAGGTGTGCATCCCGATATTTTAATTCTTGGGAAAGCACTTTCCGGCGGACTTTTTCCCGTATCCGCGGTACTTGCCTCCGATGAGATCATGTTGTGCATCCAACCCGGACAGCATGGAAGTACGTATGGTGGAAATCCGATTGCTGCAAAGGTTGCCATTGCTTCTCTGGAAGTTCTGCGCGAGGAAAAGCTCGCAGAGAATGCTGAGCGTCTTGGAAAAATTTTGCTTGCCGAACTTCAATCCATCCGTCATGAGATGATTCAGCTGGTTCGTGGCAAAGGTTTGTTCTGCGCGATGGTCATTCAGCCTTACAAAGGCAAAGATGCATGGGATGTTTGTCTCGCTTTAAAAGAAAATGGATTGCTTGCCAAACCCACACATGGTGATATTATACGGTTCGCACCACCCTTGATAATTACGGAAGATCAATTGCGTGTTTGCATTCAGATCATTCGTAAGACGATCGGGGAATTCTGAAGAATCATGAATACCCGGGTCATAGCCTTGATCTTTCAAACGCTGAAACCGGGAGATTGTTTTATGACCGATTCCTGAAGGTTTCAAAATTTTCTGACAGGGCCTTTGCTATCCTTGCTCCAACAAGGGCATTATTTTTCACCAACTCTATATTGGCCTCCAGACTTTCACCTCCGGTCGCTTCTGCAATGTATTTGAGGAGGAAAGGTGTTATCTCCTTTCCCTGGATTCCTTTGTGTGCGGCTTCTGTCAACGCCAGCGTGATGTATTTTTCCATTTCATGATGAGGCACTTCCTTGTCTGGCGGAATCGGATTAGCGATGAGCACAGAGCCCTGAATACCCATTGCCCATTTGCTGTTGATCAATCCGGCAATTTCTTCAGGTGTATCGAGACGCAGGGGAGTTTTGTGCCCGCTGGAACGGGAGTAGAAGCTTGGAAAATCATTGCTCCCCACGGTCACTACAGGTACGCCAAGGGTTTCGAGTGTTTCAAGCGTAAGGCCGATATCGAGTATGGATTTCACTCCTGCACTTACGACAGCCACATCGGTCTGTGACAACTCGGTAAGATCGGCAGAGATGTCGAAGGAGGTTTCTGCACCCCGGTGAACGCCACCAATACCTCCTGTGACAAAGATTTTAATCCCGGCCATCGCTGCAATGCGCATTGTGGCGGCGACGGTTGTCGCTCCATTTAATTTTTTAGAGACTACATAAGGCAGATCACGCAAGCTTACTTTCCAGATATCATTTTTACTACCCAGGTTGTTGAGTTGTGATTCGTTCAGTCCCACACACAAGTCGCCGTTCAGGATGGCAATGGTTGCGGGAATGGCACCTGCATTGCGTATGATGTCTTCCACTTCTTTTGCTGTCTCAACATTTTTCGGATAGGGCATTCCGTGTGCGATGATCGTGGACTCCAGCGCGACGACGGGGTATTTAGTTTCAAAAGCCTGCTTCACTTCAGGAGAAAAAAAGAGCGGATAAGAAGAATTCATGGAACAAGGTATTTCTGAAGCAGTGAAACATTCAGATCATTTCGGATGGCGCCTGCTGTTTCCAGCACAGCTCCTGCAGCGGCATGTCCGTATTGTACGCAGACGAGTGGAGGCAGATTTTGCAGATAAGCCCAAACCCATCCTGCGAGGGCCGCATCACCTGCGCCTGTTGAATCGCGCACGGTTATTTTTGGCGCAGGAATTGAAAATTGCTTCGTACCGTCGGACAATACTGAACCGTCTTCGAATGCACTCATCCAGACGTATTTTACCCCTTTCGAATGTAGCCAGGTAATTCTTTCATCCGAAGAATAATAGGCATTTGTTTCCCCACCGAAAACTTCCAACTCATCCTTGTTGGGTTTTATCATCAGCACTTTCCCGGGCAATGCTTTTTCGAGCCGAAATGCTTTTGGAACCGAAACAGTTTCGATGACGATGGGAATTCCTTCGGTCTCGCAAAAGGAGATCAACCAACGTAATGTTTCGGAAGAAAGATTACAATCGGCGATTAATATTTTTGCCTGTTTCAGAATTCCGATACGTTCAGCGAGAATTTCGATGGTCAGTTGTTCATCCGTATCCGATGCCGCTGCACCAACGAAGAGGCCGCCCTCCGGATTGACAATGGACGCATACGTTCCGGTAGCTGCAGAAGTGTAATGAACGTAATTCAATCCAATTCCTGCATCGCGGCAAATTTTACCCAGCCATTCACCATCCGGATCCTTGCCGAGTACTGTAATCAGCTCAACCGAACAGCCGAGCAATGCAAGATGATGTGCGATATTGCGCGTCACACCGCCAGGGCTGCGAGTAAGCAGCGAAGGGTTCGATGTGTGCTGAATGGGAACCGACTTGCAACGAAAAGCAAGGTCGACAAGGGAAGCGCCTACACAGACGACGTCAATTTTCCCTTTCAGGGAATCTTTCATGGGCGAAGATTATTTGACGGGTTTTCTGAGCTGATCGAGAACTTCTTTGATCTTTTTTGAAATCCCTTCGATGACGGAGCCGGCTGGTTTCAGTTCTTTTACTGCTTCACTTATTTCCTGTGAATCCTTTTCATACTTGTTCACAATCGCCTCCGTAGCAGGATAAATATTTTCAGCATACGCTCCCAAAGTTGACATTCTGTGAATTTCTTTCATGCGTTCACGGCTTTGTTTGAGTTTGACACGGTAGCTGTTCAGTTTTATTCCGGAGCCTACCAGGAGAGAGGCAAACAAAGCCGTCAGTGCGATTAATCCTGCAGAAAAATATTTTTTAAAATTTGATCGTTTGCTGATCAGCTGATCATTTTCAATCTGTAACTGAGAAACCTGGTTCTGGAGGTCCAGTACGGCAGTTTCATCGGCACTTTTACGTTGATTGATTGAATTCTGCGCAGACTGTAAATCCTTTGCTTTAACTTTTGTGTAGTATTGTTCTTTGAATGAAAGGTATTTCCTGTACACTTCATACGCCTGTTTAAAATGGTTATTTGCTGCATACCCGGCGGAGATTGTCCTGTAGGTATCCATCATCAGGCCTTCCTGTCCGGCGGGTAGATTTGCCTCGAGTGGACGCAGCCGGATCATGAGTTGGTCCAGAGCTTCTGCTTTTACGTAAAGAACCTTTGCTGAGGCATTGATCTGCGAGAGGTCTGCTGTGTTTTGTGCCAACAC